>JBMTWK010000676.1:0-2310 GCA_049452395.1 Prochlorothrix sp.
AGATTCTGAGCCTGCTGAAGATTCTGAGCCTGCTGAAGATTCTGAGCCTGCTGAAGATTCTGAGCCTGCTGAATGTGTTGACTGGAATGCGGGTGCTGCTGCCATGTGGCGGCTGCCTGCTTTTAGCAAGACTCCTAGCCAAACTCCACTGTTGTTTTTACGAGAATTACGCCCATGGTTATGGCCCCTACTGTTCCTCCGCCCACCGCTCCCAAGACTTCCAAAGTGGAGACGCTGAAGGCCCAGAGCCAGTTTCTACGGGAGCCTCTGGCCAGTGAACTGAAACAAGATACGACTTGCCTTTCTGAGGAAGGGTTGCAACTGCTCAAGTTCCATGGCTCCTATCAACAAGACGATCGCGATCGGCGCGTTAAGGGGCAGGAAAAAGCCTATCAATTCATGTTGCGCACCCGGACCCCAGGAGGGTTTGTGCCCCCCCAGCTCTATCTCACGCTGGATCAACTGGCGGACGAGTATGGCAGTGGTACCCTTCGGGCCACGACCCGCCAAGCGTTCCAGCTCCACGGCATCCTCAAAAAAGACCTCAAAACGGTGATGGCCACCATCATCAAAAGCATGGGGTCTACCCTGGGAGCCTGTGGCGACTTGAACCGCAATGTCATGGCCCCCCCGGCTCCGTTTAAGAACAAGCCTGCCTATGATTTGGCTTGGTATTATGCCAATACGGTGGCCGATCTGTTGACCCCCCAAACGGGAGCCTATTATGAAATTTGGCTGGATGGGGAAAAGGTGGTGTCTGGGGAAGAAGATCCGGCGGTGAAGGCGGCTCGGCAAACCCAGAATAATGGCACCTTAATTGAAAATAGTGTGGAGCCGATTTATGGCACCCACTACATGCCCCGGAAGTTCAAGATGGCAGTGACGGTGCCGGGGGATAATTCGATCGATCTGCTGACCCAAGATGTGGGCTTGGTGGTGATTACCAACAAGAAGGGCGATCTTCAGGGGTTCAATCTCTATGTGGGCGGGGGCATGGGCCGCACCCACAATAAAGAGGAAACTTTCCCGCGCATTGCTGATCCCCTGGGTTATGTAGATAAGGCGGATATTTATGAGGTGGTGAAGGCGATCGTGGCGACGCAACGGGATTATGGCGATCGTCATAACCGCCGCCATGCCCGCATGAAGTATCTGATTGAAGATTGGGGCCTGGAAAGATTTCGCCAGGTGGTGGAGCAGTATTTTGGTAAGGCCATTCAGCCGCTGAAACCGCTGCCGCCCCTCAAGTACCAGGATTATTTGGGCTGGCATGAGCAGGGCGATGGCAAGCTGTTTGTGGGGCTGCCGGTGCGCAATGGCCGGGTTTTGGACCGGGAGGGCTTCCAGCTTAAGACGGCGTTGCGGGAAATTGTGGAGCGCTTTGAGTTGCCCATGCGGGTGACGGCCAACCAGAATATTCTGCTCTATGAAATTGAGCCGCAGCACCAAGCGGAGATCCAAGGCATTTTGGATCGCTGTGGGATTCCCGGTCCGGGCCAGATTGATGTGCTGGAGCGCTATGCCATGGCCTGTCCGGCGCTGCCGACCTGTGGTTTGGCGGTTACGGAGTCAGAGCGGGCAATTCCGGGGATTCTGGAGCGGATCCGGGCTTTGCTCGATCGCCTGGAGCTAAAGAATGAGCAGATGGTGATCCGCATGACGGGATGTCCCAATGGCTGCGCCCGTCCCTATATGGCGGAGTTGGGCTTTGTGGGCAGTGCGCCGGAGTCCTATCAGCTTTGGCTGGGGGGGTCGCCGGACCAAACGCGCTTGGCCCATGCCTATCTCGATCGGGTCCATGTGGATGATCTAGAGAAGACCCTAGAGCCGTTGTTTATGGCCTTTAAGCTCGATCGCAAGCGCAATGAGAGCTTTGGAGACTTTTGCGATCGGGTGGGGTTTGAGGATCTGCGGGACTTTACGGCCCAATATTGGGATCAGCCCGATCGGTTCCAAAGCAAGCTGCGGGAGCGTCGCATTCGCTACCGGGTGGAACTGCCGCCGGATCTGCACACCCGCTTGAAGGAGGAGTCTACCCAGCAAGGGAAGGCGATTCGGGAGATGGCCGCTGAGGCGATCGAGTTCTACCTCCAAAGCCGCCAGTCCCAACCCTAGGGACGCGCTGTGCCCCTAACCTGACCCCCTCATCCCCCGGCCCCTTCTCCCAGAGGGGTAGAAGGGGAGCAAGAGTGTTCAAAGTCTCTCGCCCGTCCTGGGAGAGGGATTTAGGGTGAGGGGCTGGGTTAGGCCGATTACGGGTGCATCCCACCTTGGAAGAATCTTGGTAGGGGTCGTGCCCCCGTGGCTCCC
>JBMTWK010000677.1:0-2305 GCA_049452395.1 Prochlorothrix sp.
TCATAGACACTCCCCTGAAACCCTCATTATTCGGTAACCCCCTGAATAGTTACAACTCAATCTTAACTTCAGTATGAAATCAGTCTCGATCGGGAGGACGTGATGGCGAAAGCGGCGATTCTGGAGCCGAACCGGAAGTATAGTTTTTCGGATTACTTCAAACTCGACTTTGATAGTGAGGCCATTCTAGATTATTTTGGCTTTTCCCTAGAAATTGAGCGCATGACGCTTCCCAAAGCACAGCTAGACCCGTCTGAGGTGTGCGCTCTGACCCAGCGGATTGATGCCTTTTTGCCCCATATTACGCTCAGTAGCGAAATGGCCCGTCGAGAATTCCTGATTGCACCCATCTTAGAGCTGATTTATAAAGTAAATCTTAAGAGAGCTGAAAGCACTGTAGTGAAGGGGTTGTAGCGATTCGGTACTCAAAAACACTATTTTGCAAAACCCCTGCTATGACTGCGTTTCAGCGACTTCGTAAATCAGCTCTTAGAGCAATTCAGGCTTAGGCAAAGAAAAAAGCGCAAAACCCGTTAAAAAGGCGCAAGAATTCTATGAAAAGGGCGCGGGAACCACGCCCCTGCGGTTTTTGGGGATCTGACGAATGTCGGGGTCGAGGCTTAAACTTCTCTTTCCTAGGCCAGCGGTGCCGCTAAATCTGGGAACATAGACCGCACTGCCGGGTGAATTAACTCGTGATTGTAGGTATTTAGCCCCAAACCTAGGGCAGAGTCTGCCTTAAAGGCTCCCAAGCCTTGATTTGCCAACTTCAGCACATAGGGCAAAGTACTGTTATTCAGCGCTTGGGTTGCAGTCCAGGGCACCGCACCGGGCATATTGGGGACTCCGTAGTGAACCACCCCTTCTTCGAGATAAACCGGCTCCGTGTGGGACGTGGGCCGCAGGGTCTCAATACAACCGCCCTGATCCACCGCCACATCCACCAGCACCGAACCGGGTCGCATTTGGGCCACCAACTGCCGCGACACCAACGTCGGCGGACGACGACCGGGCACCAAAACCGCCCCAATCAGCAAATCGGCATCGGGCACCGTCTTTTCCAACAGCGTCGGCGTGTTGTAGAGCAGTTCCACCCGTGAGCCGAAAATTGTTTCTAAATAGGCCAGCCGATCGACATTAATATCCAACACCGTCACCTGGGCACCCATGCCCACCGCCATCCGGGTCGCTTCTGTACCAACAACACCGCCACCCAAGACCACCACCTGACCGGGCCGTACCCCCGGCACTCCCCCCAGCAAGACCCCTCGGCCCCCCTGCTGCCGCTCCAAAAACCGCGCCCCAAACTGGACGGCCAGCCGCCCCGCAATCACACTCATCGGGGTTAGCAGCGGCAACCGACCATCGGCCAGTTCCACGGTTTCGTAGGCAACTGCGGTTACGCCTTTGTTAATCAAAACTTCGGTTAAGTTGCGATCGGCAGCTAAATGGAGATAGGTAAATAAAAGCTGGCCCTTGCGCAGGTGCTTATACTCCGACGGTAGCGGTTCCTTGACCTTAACCACCATATCCCGGCCCCATGCTTGCTCTGCCCCAGGGACGATCGCCCCCCCTGCGGCTTGGTAGTCCTCATCCTGGAATCCGGCCCCAATGCCTGCTTGCCTCTCTACAAAGACCCGATGGCCTGCTTCGGTTAGGGTGCGGACACTGCTAGGGGTGAGTCCAACCCGAAATTCTTGATCCTTTGTTTCCTTAGGCAGTCCGATTTCCATGGCTATCGTTTGGAGACCTTGTGGTGAAGTGTATTGCGTAACAGGATGGACCAAAACAGCCCTTGTTTCAGTATGGCAGAGACCCTGTACTATGATTGGAGACGCTGGGGGCCAGTTGCCGAGCTTGTATCGAGGGGGGATGCGGTGTTGTGATCCCGATCGATCGCCGAACCTGTTCCTACCGTGATCCACGCCTTTATCCTACACCTTAGACTTTCACGACACTTCAACCACCATGACTAAGCCTTTCCCTGAGTCTGCCGCTCCCGAATCCACCCCAACCGCAACGGTGCCGCAACCCTCCCGCGTTCCTGCCCCGGTTCGCCCCAAGGCTGGATTTACTCGCTATGCTGAGCGCCTCAACGGACGGCTCGCGATGACGGCCTTTACAGTCATTGTTTTGGTGGAACTGTTCACGGGTCAGGGGATTTTGCACTGGTTTGGCTTGTATTAGGGGGTTGGGGGGCGAACGGGTAGGCGCAATAATCCCCACCTGGGATCGGGCAGTTGCACTGCCCCGTTGTGATACAACCTCGATAGGAGTCGCGTCCCCGTAGCTCTCCTCGTCGTGC
>JBMTWK010000678.1:0-2303 GCA_049452395.1 Prochlorothrix sp.
TTTAGACCCCATTGTTTTAGACAGAATTTGTGATCTAAATCCTTGCAGAAAGGGTTGTCACGGTGGTGGGGACTGGAGTCCCCCCTGACCGGATTTCTGGCGCAAGAACTTAAGTCCCTAGGGCGGCAGTTTTGCCGTAGGGCATGACAGTTAGCCTTCGCCCTTTAGCGTTTGCGATTCTGCCCAGCTTTAGGAGCGATTATTCCAGGCTGCTGCCGCATCTTCTAGGGCTTGATCAACGGTTTTTTGCCCTAACATTGCCCCTTGCAAATTTTCATAGAGGGCTTTTTTGAGAAGATTTAAATCAGCCATGGCGGGAATTAACACCTGGGCTGAGTTGAGCTGTTCGGCGCTGACGAGCCGAGCTTGGAGAACGGCGGGAGAGGGGGTGGCTCCGGCGGGGGGGTCGGAGGCAGGTGCGGCGGTGGCCTGGGGGGACGGGCTGGGGGCGGTTGTAGCGGATTCTGCGGTGAGACTGGCTTGGTAGTCGGCTACGGCTTGGCGGGTGGAGGGCAGGACGTTGGCGGCTTGGGCAAAGGCAAGCTGATTGGCGCTGTTGGTGACATAGAGGGCAAAGTCTACCGCTGCTTGGGTGTGGGCTTCGCCGGAGTCGGTGACCTCTTGGGGGATGACGAGGTTCATCACGGCCACGTTTTTCTGGCCGGTACTGCCGCTAATTTGGGGGCTGGCAGCGGAAACAGCGGCGATCGTGGGGGCATTAATGGCAATACTGTTAAGAAATTCGGGGCTGGAGGCCAGGATGGCTGTTTCTCCGGCTTGGTAGAGTTCGATCGCCCGCCGATGGCCTTGGGTCAAGACTTCCTGGGGCAACAGTCCGGCTTGGTAGAGATCCACCCAATACTGGAAGGCCGATCGGCCTGCGTCGCTAACAAAGGCGGCCTGTCCCTGATCGTCCACGAGGGTGACCCCCATCTGTACTAAGGATTCCAGGACTTCCGCTGAGTCTTCTGGGACAAAGGTCACGAAAAAAGCATATTTCCCCGTCTTTTCCTTGACGGCACGGGCTACGGTGGCCAGTTCGGTGTAGGTTTGGGGGGGAGTGGTGATTCCGGCGGCGGTGAGAATCTCTTGGTTATGGATGGTCACCCGTGTGGTTAAGTACCACGGCAGGCCAAAGCTCAAGTCGCCAAGGGTGCTGGCTTGCCAAATATTGGGTAAATATTCCTGGCGCACCTCCGGGGAAATGACGGTATCCAGGTTCAGCCATGCATCCCGATCGGCTAACTGGGAGGCAAAGGTGGGGTTGAGGTTGACGACATCGGGGGCCGTGCCCGCTGAAACGGCGGTGAGGATTTTGCTTTCCATGGCGGACCAGGGCACATCAACCCAGCGCACGGAAACCGTCGGATTCTCGGTCTCGAAGCGATCGATCAGGGTATTGAAATACTCGTCAAAGTCTGGACTCAGTTGCATGGTCCAAAACTCAATTTCCGTGGCCCCAGGGTTAGAACTGGAAGTGCTGCCAGCATCGCCGCCACCGGGGGCACCGCCACAACTCACCGCAAGGGTGAGGAGCAGCCCGCCGACTGTTCCTTGTAAGATTCCTTGTAAAACTTGCCGTCTGCTGCGCAACGATCGCTCGAAGAACCAAGCCATGGGTTTTGTTTTCCTTTCCGGTAGACAGAATCGGGGATTGAGATTCTGCTCAACATCATACTAGGGCTGGCAGACTCTAGGGCTAGCAGACTCTAGGGCGGGAGCATCCCACCTTAGCGATTTAACCGAACTGGTAGGGGCAAACCCCCCGTGGTTGCCCTGCCCAAAAACTTTGATTGGGGCCGAAGAGGGTCGGCACGGGGGCACGACCCCTACCAAGATTCTTCTAAAGTGGGATGCACCCTCTGGGGCTGGCAGACTAGGGCTGTTCTCCCACCAGTTTTAAGGAATCCACCACGGTGTCAAAGGCTGCTTCATAGTCGGGATTGCCCAGGGCGACCGTGATCCGAACAACGTGCTGGCCGTCGGCGGTGGGTACTAGGACCGATCGGCGCTCATACAGCCCCGTACTGTTGAACTGGATGCCGGTCTGTCCGGCGAGTTCGATCGGCTGCTGGGACAAAACCAAGGGATCCTCCGCTAGCCAATCTGCCAAGTCCCTCTGGGGATGGTTCTCCACACTGACCCAAATATTGCCCGGTAACTCCGTCCCCTGAAACTCCCCTGCTTGTAGGCTGTCATAATCCTTCTGGGTCCAGAGGTTGACCAAATTAACATCCACCGCCGTTTCGGCGTAACTATTCAGGGGTCTACGAAGTTAGTAGGGTTTCAGCCCTCCGATCGGA
>JBMTWK010000679.1:0-2303 GCA_049452395.1 Prochlorothrix sp.
TTTCTGAGCAATGGCTACAAACCTACGTCAACCAGAAATATGCTCAGGTTCCCCGGAGAATCATATCGGAGCTATCTGGTATTTCATCCACCACGACAATGCATCATTACTTGCTTAGTACTACCCATGTTTCTCGTCCACAGGGTGAGGGTCGATCGGGTTACCCACATAGACCAACGGCAAGAGGGGACCAAATTGGTCTTGGCCGCCGAGGGATAGCTCACTGTGGCAAAGATAGATACGATCGCCCGCCCGCCCCAACAGATCCACTACGGTTTGCTGGAGTCGAACTCCTTCTAGGCGTAATTCTTCCAGCAGCAGCGATCGGGTAAGGTCGAGGGAGTTTTCTAAGGCTAAACTTGCAGAATCAGTTGGAAAAGTCTGAAATTTGCCGGTTTCTGCACGTTGATCCCCGTTAATTTCAGAAGTTTCAAGGGTCTCAGGAGTTGTATCGCGATCCAAGCTAGGGCGATCGGTTAGTTCACGATCGGCCTCACGATCGGTTAACTCACGATCGGCCTCACGATCGGTTAGTTCACGATCGGCCTCACGATCGGTTAACTCACGATCGGTCTCATGATCGGTTAATTCACGATCGGCCAACTCACGAGCGGTTAATTCGCAATCGATCAGTTCACAATCTGCCAACTCACGATCGGCGAGTCCACGATCGACCAATTTACGATCGACTAGCCAACGATCATGTAAAAACAGCGATGCCCCCCACAGCCCCCGCCCCCGCGTTAACCAGGCCGGAGACCCGACATCAAGCCAAAACTGATAGCGGTGAGAGCAGCGGTTGAGGCGATATTGGAAGAGAGTGGCGAGGGTGATGCTGTGGGCTTGGGGGCCGAGGTGTTGGGTGGGGTAGGGGTTGGCGGTGAGCGTACCTTGGCGCAGAAGGAGAATAAAGCGCTGAACAAGGGCGCTAGCGGGCGTGAGGGCGAGGTTACTGCTAGGGGAAGCAGGGGGCGGGAGGCGGTGGGCAACTTCCTGGTAATGCTGGGCGGTTTCCAGCAGTTCCCGCAGGGCGGCAAGGTGGTCATAGGCGAGGGTACTGCCCTGCCAGAGGAAGGTTTGGATGGCCCGATCGAGGACTTGGACAAAGGTTTGGGTTTGGCCTTGGGCGAGGAACTGCTGCTGTTGCTGAATCCAGGTGCGAATGCGATCGTAGGCTTGTGCTTTGCGATCTCCCAGCCGGTCCCAGCGAGGAAACGCCGTCATTTCCAGCAGTTGGGGCCGATCGAGGTCGGGCCGGTAGCAATGATCCGCCAAAAGGCCCGATCGCACGGGGTCCAACCCCCCAACACTGCCCTGACTCAACACCTCCAGCATTTCCGCCACCTGTTCCCGCTCCACCCATCGCCCCAAACCGGGATAGACCAACGCGAGCAGGGTCAGCAAAGCCCGAACGAGGGCAACACTGATCAGGGGACGCTGTTCTGTGAGGGGCTGAATGGGAAGATTGCGGTGGCTGAGGATTTCTAGCAGGGCATAGCGGGCGATCGCGTCGGTGCCGGGGGTAATAATAGCAATATCCTGGGGCTGACAGTGGCCTTGGCTCAGGAGTTGGGTAATCCAGTCAGCGGTGTCCCGCAGAAGCTGCGATCGGGTGGTGGTTTGAATCACCTGGAGGGGGTTATTTTGGGGGTCAATACCGGGCAGGGGCAGGCTCACCATCCCGGATTGGACTAAATCAGCGAGGGTCTGGCCTAATTGCTGGGCTAGGCTTTGGCTAGGGGCTTCTAAGACCTGAATTTGTCCAGCATTGCGGCAATAGTACTGGAGAGGCCGAAAGGCTGTGGGATCGGCTCCAAAGCCCAGGCGAACGGATCCCTGGGGATTAAAGGTAAAAACCGCTTGACTGCCACCTTCTAGGAGTTTCTGAAATAGAAAAGTCATAATCCCTGGATATTCGTCGAGATCATCGACAAAAACTGCCGGAAATCGACGGTGTAGGGTTTCGAGATAGCGATCGTGGCTCAATAAGCCTTGACCGTAAAGATCGCAGACTAGCCCATAGGTTAAAAATCCCTGGTCCCGGCACCACTGTCGCCACGCTTGGCCCAGGACTTGGGCAAGGCTCCACCAGGCGGAGGAAGCAAGGCTAGAATGGCCAAATTGGGGAATTTCGGCGCTTTGGGGAGCACTAGGGGCGGCAGTCCAGGGAAATCCGGCGGAACTGGCGAGGGTAAAAAGATCGAGGAGTTGGCGGACAGTGCGGGCTTGGCTGTGGGGGCTGTGGGTTTCTGGGCGGCTGGGGTCCATACGATCGAGCCGCGATCGGGTCCAGTCCTGATTCA
>JBMTWK010000680.1:0-2299 GCA_049452395.1 Prochlorothrix sp.
AAGATCTTGGACGTTGAGGAAGCCTCGACGGCTTGGAATCACTAGGAATAAAGGGGAGACCCCAGGTCTAGAACACTGAGGAAGCGTTCAGCGTTCTGGTTATTTAACTTTACAGAACTGAAACAGACTAACATGTTTTTTTAGGTCAGGTCAGCCAAGAGGGGACGATGGTTCCTTTTTTTGTTGGCTGGGATACAGGATTTAGAGTGACTTCAAAATTGGCCCAAAACCAACGGGTGAGAGCCGGTTAGGGCTGTGATCCCCATTCCTGAAGTGTCAGTTTTCTTCATGGTTCTGGATGGGATAGATTTGAAGTTTTGATAAAAAAACTTGTGATTCCCCGGCTTTTTCCAGAGTCTAGAAACCTGTGACGATCGCCCCCGATCGTCACCTGTCCCATTACCAGCGGGGAAGCAGCCCCTCAGACAGCCATGGATTATCGATCGGCAGGCGTAGACGTAGAAGCAGGGCGGCAATTCGTCCATCAAATTCGCGATCTCGTGGCTAAAACCCATCGTCCCGAAGTGGTGGGCGACCTCGGAGGCTTTAGTGGCCTGTTCAGACTGGGCACCTACCAGGAGCCGCTGCTTGTGGCCGGGACCGATGGCGTAGGCACCAAGCTCAAGCTGGCCCACCGCCTCGATCGCCACAACAGCGTGGGCATTGATCTCGTCGCCATGTGCGTCAACGATGTCCTGACCTGTGGGGCCGAGCCGCTCTTTTTCCTGGACTATGTGGCGACGGGCCGCCTCGATCCGAGCCAACTGGTGGAGGTGGTGCGGGGGATTACCGAGGGGTGTCACCAGGCGGGCTGTGCCCTATTGGGGGGCGAGACAGCGGAAATGCCGGGATTTTATGGCAGTGGCGAGTATGACCTTGCGGGCTTTTGTGTGGGGGTGGTGGAAAGGGCGGCCCTGATCAATGGGTCTCGGCTGGCGGTGGGTGATCGGGCGATCGCCCTCGCCAGTACCGGCGTACACAGCAACGGCTACAGCCTTGTGCGCAAAGTCGTCGCCGATGGGGGCTTTAGCTGGACCGATCGCCTACCGGACTTCCCCGACCAAAACCTCGGCGACCTCTTCCTCACCCCCACCCAAATCTATGTCCAGCCCATCCTCAGCGCCCGCCAAGCTGGGATCGATCTGCGGGCCATGGCCCACATTACCGGCGGGGGCTTGCCGGAAAATCTACCCCGCTGCCTCAGTTCAGGGCTAGATGTGGCGATCGATCTCGCCAGTTGGACCGTACCGCCCCTATTTCAATGGCTCTCGGCAGTGGGGTCCGTCTCCTGGGCAGAAATGTTCAACACCTTCAACATGGGGGTAGGCTTTGTGGCGATCGTGCCCCCCAGCCAAGCCGAAGCCGCCGTCGCCCACTTCCACAGCCACGGCATCGGAGCCTGGGTCTTGGGCGAAGTCGTCGCCGGAAGCGGAACCCTCCAGGGACTGCCGAGTTAAAGCCCAGCGCAGACCCAACTCACCGGGACCGCCGCCGCCGCTTTGGAAACCGCTCTGGAAACCGCTCACCTGCTGCTCACCTGACTCAAGACCGCTCACCTCAGGGCATTGGGGCCGCTCCCGCTTAGAGATCCTGGCCCCCCAGGTAACCAATTTTCCCTAACAGCTAATAACTGATCACTCCATTGTTAATATTAAGGAATGCCTAAAGTTAGCTTGAGCATCCTGAGACCCCCACCCTGGGCTTGTCTGCAAATGGACCTGAAAGGGTGGGAAAGCTGAGGATACACCTGTGCAGACTCTCGCCTAGCGACGGCAAGTACCCCAATAGCATAGCGAAAACAGCGTTTTAGCGAGGGAGATTCATGAGCCAATCCGACATTTTTAATGAAGTTAAAAGCATTGTGGTTGACAAACTCAGTGTGGACAATCCAGACAACGTCGTCCCGAATGCAAACTTCGCCGACGATCTAGGAGCTGATTCCCTGGATGTAGTGGAATTGGTGATGGCCCTGGAAGACAAATTCGGCATTGAGATCCCCGACGAGGATGCGGAAGGCATCACCACCGTCCAACAGGCGATCGACTACATCAACAGCAAAAACGGCGTAGCGGCTTCCTAAGCCACCTTGAACCTGACCTAGACGGGTTTTGACCGGCCTTGTGGGGTTTTCCAGCCGGTTAAGGGAACTGCTGGGCGGGAGCGATCGCGGGAATTCTGAACTGAAGCCCTAGCCTTGAGCCATGGGAGTGGGCCATGAGGCATTGCAGCGCACAACTGCACCTGCGGCCCACGGTTCAGCACCCTCGAACTCTTGCCGATGGCTGAGTTTGGATGGCTG
>JBMTWK010000681.1:0-2296 GCA_049452395.1 Prochlorothrix sp.
TTAGCTGGCGAGATATTCCCGCACCATGGCGCGATGGCGACGAAGCCGATCGAGGGCTTGGCGCTCCAACTGGCGGACCCGCTCCCGACTGAGGTTGAGCTGTTCGCCCACCTTCGCCAAGGACAGCCCCCGACCATCTTCCAAGCCAAAGCGCAGCCGCAACACAAGCTGTTGCTGGGGCGTTAGCTCGGTGAAGAGCCGCTCCAGGTCACCCCGTAGGGATTCGCTGGTGGCATAGTCTTCTGGCGAGGGGTTCTCATCCTCTAGCAGTTCCTGAAGCTCGGTGTCGTGGTTGTCGCCCACCCGCACATCTAGGGAAATGGGCTGGCGCGACAGCATCAGGTACTCCCGCACTTGGGCCGGTTCCAGTTCCAACTCCTGGGCAATTTCGGCGGGCGTAGCAGCACGGCCTAGGCTTTGGGACAAATCCCGCTGGATGCGCTTAATTTTGTTTAATTTTTCGGTGATATGAATGGGCAGGCGGATGGTGCGGGACTGCTGGGCGATCGCGCGGGTAATGGCCTGACGAATCCACCAGTAGGCATAGGTACTGAACTTGTAGCCCTTGAGGGGGTCAAACTTTTCCACCCCCCGCTCTAGGCCCAAGCTGCCTTCCTGGATCAGGTCCAGAAATTCCAGGTTGCGCTTTTGGTATTTCTTGGCGATCGAGACCACTAGGCGCAGATTGGCCTCGATCATTTTTTGCTTGGCGCGTTCGCCTTGGCGGATTTTTTGGTGTAGATCCGACACCGCCAGACCCACGGCCTCGGCCCATTCCTCATCGGAGGGGGGGCGCTTGAGGGATTTGGCTAACTTGGTGCGTTTGTCCAACAGTCGCATCATCTGTTGCACCTGTTTGCCAAAAATCACTTCCTGCTCGTGGGTCAACAGAGGCACTCGACCAATTTCGTGGAGATAGGTGCGCACCATATCTGTTTTGAGATCAGTATGGGTTGGGAGAGAGAGATTCATTGTCATCGTGCCTCACCTCAGGATCAGGGTAAAAAATGGGGCAGAACGTTGGGTAACGCCTAGGGTGACGGGTGGGAAGATGCCTACGCCAGGGTTCTGAGAGTTAGGGGCTGTCCCAAGGAGCCGTCGAAGGGTCGGAAGATGGAGAACGAAAATGGGGTCGAAACGGGAGGATCTAGAACATATGCATTATCTCCAAGGAGGTCCACAGGTTCAGAAGCTTGGGCCGAGAAGCCTGGGCCGAGAAGCCTGGGCCGAGAAGCCTGGGCCGAGAAGCCTGGGAACGGCGGGTATTGCCTTTGGGGCATAACGGGTATTGCCTTTGGGGCATGAATAGAGACAAGAAATCCTCTAGTCTCAGTATTCCCGCCGCATACTGTAATTTCCAGGACAGCATCTGGAGAAATTTTGTGCCATCCGGATCACCGAACCGGACCTACACCCAGGGAGCTACGATCGCTCCGACTGCGGGGTCTTGGGGGGTTGGCTCTGGGGCCGATCGGGGTAGGGGTTGGTAGGGGAACCCGATCGGCGGTGGAGTTGGGCAAGTCAAAGGGGGGATATCGGAACTGCAAGGTGGGCCGATCGGGGGGGCTTGGGGTATCCTGCGATTGTGAAGATGGCTGGCTGGGTAACCGCTGTTGGGGTTCCCGATGCCCAGGGGGCAGGATAGGTAAGCGTTCGATCGTGCGGGGCTGACGTGCGGGGCTGACCCTATAAAGTGTTTTGGAGTCTTTTGGAGCCTTTGGGAGTCTTTCTGGTTAAATGGCTGGCAGGGGCGACTGGATGGGCGGAAGGTGTTTAATAAAGGGTGTGTAATTCTGGACTGGTAGGGATGAACGGGAGCAATTCAGGACTGGGGAGTCTTGAATGAGTCTGAGATTTGTATCAGTCTGAGTTCATATTACGGGATGGATCCAGGGAGTGTAAAGGTGGGGGTTTTGCCCCGTTCACAGTAGGGTTGTTACGAGGGTTCCCCGAAAATCCCGAAAAGTTTGCAGGGGACAGCTTGGGAAACTGGCACAATCGCCGGATCTGCTGCGCTTTTCTGTCATTACGTTTTTTGCGCCCAAGGCTTCACAACAAGGCTTCACAACAAGGCTTCACAATGCGGTTTTTTGACCTGGCTGGCCGATCGAGGGTCGGCACGGGGGCACAACCCCTACAGCTATTTTTCCCAAAGTCAAATGCTCCCTGTTTAGCCTTATTGCTGTTTAGCCTGATCTCTGTTGTTGTGAGAGCATCCCACTTTAGCGATTTAACCGACCTGGTAGGGGCAAACCCCCCGTGGTTGCCCTGGTTTTGGGCCGAAGAGGGGAGCCAC
>JBMTWK010000682.1:0-2295 GCA_049452395.1 Prochlorothrix sp.
GCGGGGAGTTGATCAAAGTCGGCGGGAGATTGCCCGATCGCTGCTGGGGGTGTTGCCTGCGGCGGTGATTGCGGAGAAGACGGGGCTAACGGTGGCGGAGGTGGAGGCTTTGGCGGCGGAGTGATGCGCTGCTGGGGGAGGGAGCTAGGGTGTTTTTGGGAGCGTGCTGCAACCGTGGGAGGCTCTGCCATGGGGCATTCCCGAAATGGGGCATAATTAGGTGAGTTTAGAATTCATTACATCACCGACCCAAGGAGTTGCATTCGTGGAGCCGCGTCACTATACCCCCAGTAAGATAGAGAAAAAATGGCAGCAGACCTGGGCTGAGCAGAAGCTGGACCAGACCCTAGAGGATCCCAGCAAGCCTAAGTTCTATGCGTTGTCCATGTTTCCCTATCCCTCCGGAAAGCTCCACATGGGCCATGTGCGCAACTATACGATCACCGATGTGATTGCGCGGGTGCAACGGATGCGAGGGTATCGGGTGTTGCACCCCATGGGCTGGGATGCTTTTGGTTTACCGGCGGAAAATGCGGCGATCGATCGGGGGGTTCACCCGGCCCAATGGACGACCCAAAATGTCGCCCAAATGAAGGAGCAACTGGCTCAACTGGGCTTGTCCTATGACTGGGATCGGGAGGTGGCGACCTGTTCGCCGGACTATTACCGCTGGACCCAGTGGCTGTTTTTGGAGTTTTACCGGGCTGGTTTGGCTTACCAGCAAGAGGCGGCGGTGAATTGGGATCCGATCGATCAAACGGTGCTGGCCAACGAGCAGGTGGATGCGGAGGGGCGTTCCTGGCGATCGGGGGCGTTGGTGGAAAAGAAACTGTTGCGCCAGTGGTTTCTCAAGATTACGGCCTATGCGGAACCGTTGTTGCAGGACTTAGAAAAACTAGCGGGTTGGCCCGATCGGGTGCGCTTGATGCAGGAAAACTGGATCGGCAAGTCCACGGGGGCGCGGGTGGTGTTCAAAACGGAGGCGGGGGATGAGTTACCCGTGTTTACGACCCGGCCCGATACCCTCTGGGGGGCGACTTTTATGGTGTTGTCGCCGGAGCATCCTTTGGTGGAAAAGCTAACGACGGCGGAACAGGCCCAAGCAGTGGCAGACTACCGGGCAGCGGCGGCGGCGAAGAGTGAAATCGATCGTACCGATGACACCAAGGAAAAAACCGGGGTCTTTACGGGCAGTTATGCCATTAATCCGGTTAATCAGGCTGAAATTCCGATTTGGATTGCTGATTATGTGCTGATGGGCTATGGGACGGGGGCGATTATGGCGGTTCCGGCCCACGATCAGCGGGATTTTGACTTTGCCCGCCGTTTTGGCTTGGCGGTGAAGGTAGTGGTGCAGCCGGACGGGGAACCTTTGGCGGGGGAAACCTTGACGGAGGCTTGGACGGGAGAGGGAACGATGGTGCGATCGGGGCCGATCGACGGTGTGCCCGCCGGGAAAGGGCCGGGGCAGAGTGTTGCGGCGGCGATCGCGTTTTTGGAGGAAAATGGCTTTGGGGCGGGTCAGGACAACTACCGGCTGCGGGATTGGTTGATTTCGCGGCAACGCTACTGGGGGGTGCCGATTCCGATGATTCACTGCGGGGATTGCGGCATAGTGCCGGTGCCCGATGATCAGTTGCCGGTGTTGTTGCCGGAAAATGTGGAATTTTCGGGGCGTGGGGCTTCGCCGTTGGCTAAATTAGAGGATTGGGTCAATGTAAGCTGTCCCTGTTGTGGCAAAGCGGCCCGTCGCGAGACGGATACCATGGATACCTTTATCGATTCGTCCTGGTATTTCTTCCGCTACGCCGATGCCCAAAATCAGGGCCAAGCCTTCGATCGGGAAAAGGTCAATAACTGGCTCCCGGTGGATCAGTATGTGGGGGGGATTGAGCACGCGATTTTGCACCTGTTGTATTCGCGCTTTTTTACCAAGGTTCTGCGCGATCGGGGCTTGGTCTCCTGCGATGAACCCTTTACGAAGTTGCTGACCCAGGGCATGGTTCAGGCCAGTGCCTACAAGAATCCCAGCACGGGCAAGTATATTCCACCGGAGCAAATTGCGGATTTGAGCCAGCCCACGGACCCGGCAACTGGGGAGACGCTGGAGGTGGTTTATGAAAAGATGTCGAAGTCGAAGTACAACGGGGTCGATCCTCAGGTGGTTTTGGCGAAATATGGGGCAGATACGGCCCGGATGTTTATTTTGTTCAAGGCTCCGCCGGAAAAGGATCTGGAGTGGGATGATGCTGATGTGGAGGGTCAGTTCCGGTTTTTAAATCGCGTCTGGCGCTT
>JBMTWK010000683.1:0-2287 GCA_049452395.1 Prochlorothrix sp.
CAAAATCGGCAGGGGCGGGGCTGGAGAAGTCAGCCGGAGGGGGAGCAGCCACGGGACTGGGTTGGGGAGTCAGCGCGATCGGGTCTGGGTCCGGGTCCGGGGTAGGCCGAGGGACGCTGAGGGGTTCCGCCAACAGGGCACGCCAAGCCGCCCGATCGCGACGACGACGGTTCCCCACAGAGCTAGCTGGCACAGAGCTAGCTGGCTCGGTCTGTTGTTTGGTTTCTGGCTGGATTTCTGGCTGGATTTCTGGCTCGATCGCCCGATCGGCCCCACGATCGATCTCTGCTTCGCTCTGTTGCTCCGTTTCTGGCCCGATCGCCCCGATCGCCCCGATCCTGTCAGCCCCGTCTTCCGGGTCTAGGCTTGCAGACTCGATCGAGGGGGCTAAAGCTTCCGGGGGAGGCGCAGAGGACAAGGCAGACCCCCCCAACAAAAGCTCCAAGAGGTCCGCAACAGGGGCAGCGTCATCCCGATCGGCAAAGGTCATGGTACAGAATCGTGCAAAAGTCTCCAGGGATCCGTAACACCAGGGTAGCGCAAGCGGCACAGGGTCAATCTGGGCCGGTACCGCTGCGATCGGGGCAGTCTAGACCCTACAGCGCAGCACCTGCCACGGTCACAGATTGGGCCAATATCTGGGCTTGGGCCTTAGCTTGGGCTTGGATCTGGGCTTTAGCTTTAGCTTGAGCCTGGGCCTTAGCCGCAAGACGCTGGCTTAAGGTCACTTGCTTTTGCTGAATGGCCCGATCGTACAGCTTCAAATATTCCTGAGCCGACAGCGTCCAGCTAAAATCCACCGCCATGCCCCGTTGCTGCAACATGCGCCATTGGGGCTGATACTTATAGCCCTCCCAGGCCCGCATCATCGCCCCCAACAGAGCCGCCGGATCATAGGGCGAAAAGCAATAGCCATTGCCCGTCGCCGCGATCGGATCATGGTCAAAGACCGTATCCGTCAAACCGCCCGTCTGCCGCACAACCGGCACCGACCCATAGCGCAACGCCAGCATCTGGCTAATGCCACAGGGTTCAAACCGCGACGGCATCACAAAGGCATCCGTCCCCGCATAGATCCGGCGAGACAGCGCCTCGTTATAGCGCAGTTCCACCGCCACGCGCCCAGGATACGCCTCCGCTAGCTCCGCCAGTTCCGTTTCATAAATCTCATCCCCCGTCCCCAGCACCAACACCTGGGCATCGCTATCCTCTAGGAACAACTCCAGCACCGGCAGCAAAATATCCAGCCCCTTCTGCTCCACCAACCGCGACACCATCCCCAGCAAAAAGGGCTTGGCATCCGGCTCTAGGCCCACTTCCTTTTGGATCGCCAACTTATTGGCCCCCCGCCGATCGAGATCCGCCGCACTAAAGGTTTGCACCAAGGCCGGATCCGTTGCCGGATTATAGGACTCCATATCAATGCCGTTAAGAATGCCGTGGAGTTTGGGATCGATCGCCGTCAAAATATCTTCCACCTTTTCCCCATACTCAGCGGTCTGGATCTGCTTAGCATAGGTCGGCGATACCGCATTCACCTGATCTGCTGCCAAAAGCGCTGCGGTTAGGGTGTTATGGCCCTGCATCTCATCGGGGCACCAAGTAATCTCTTGCAGACGGCCTATCCATGGCCCCTGGTAGGCCAGGTTATGAATTGTGAAAACAGTCGCCACTCCCGGCACATCCTGAAGCCAAACCGGCACCATACCCGTATGCCAATCGTGGCAATGGACAATATCCGGCTTCCAATACTCTTTAATAAACTCGGTTGTACCGTTGGCAAACAAGGTAAAGCGCCAATCTTCCCCCTCACCGCCATAGACCTGGGTTGTGGCAAAGGACCAGTGACCCAGCAGGTACAGGGGCAGATCGCCATTGGGGAAGGTGCTTTCATACACTTCCACGTCGTGGTACATGACGCTGCCACTCCAGAGGGGCACCGCTGGGACTTGAATTTTCTGGGGCAAAAAGCCGTAGTAGGGCATCATCACCCGCACATCGTGGCCCAAAGCCTTGAGAATCCCCGGCAGGGTTCCCACCACATCCCCCATTCCGCCCACCTTAGCAAGGGGGGCTGCTTCTGTTGCGACAAAAAGAATTTTCACCCGATTCACTCCCACTGCAAGGTGTTGGCCGTGCGGCTCCGATCGGCTTAAGGCAAGCCCCAGAACGGCACCTGTCACAAGATCAAGCGATCTAGAAAAGCTGAGAAAAAGAGGCTCAGTCTAAAGAAAAGCTTGAGAAAAAGCTTGAGACAAGTATAAACCCCGATCGCCCAGATTCCAGG
>JBMTWK010000684.1:0-2286 GCA_049452395.1 Prochlorothrix sp.
CTCTACCCCAATCCCCCTAGAATCCCCCTGGGATCGCCCTGGGATCGCCGATTTGTAATCGGCCTCTACCCCAATCCCCCTAGAATCCCCCTGGGATCGCCCTGGGATCGCCGATTTGCAATCGGCCTCTACTCCAGTTTCCCTTGGGATCGCCGATTTGCCATCGGCGGCTTGCTGAGCGCGACCCTGAGCGCGATTTAGAGAACCTGAACGCGATTTAGAGAACCTGAACGCGATTTAGAGCACCTGAACGCGATCGGCACAGGTTTTGGCCCGCTGCCGTGCTTCCTCGATCGTCTCGCCGAGGGCCAAGGCCACCCCCATGCGACGATTGGGGCGGGTTACCGGCTTCCCAAACAGGCGCAACTTACTGCTGGGGACTTCCAGCGCCGCTGCAACCCCCGTAAACTGGGGATCAACCCCCTGCTGGGTGGCTAAAATCACCGCCGAAGCCCCCGGTCGGGTCACCTCAATGTCGCCGATCGGCAGCCCCGTAATCGCCCGCACATGTAGCTCAAACTCCGACATATTTTGGCTCACCATCGTCACCATGCCGGTGTCGTGGGGGCGGGGGCTAACTTCGCTAAAGTAAACCGTTTGGTCTTGGTCCGGCGTGCCCGCAATAAAGAGTTCCACCCCAAAAATGCCCCATCCCCCCAGGGCTGTGGTGATTTTTTCGGCGATCGCCTCGCATTGAGCCAAGGTGTCCGGGGCCAGGGGGCAGGGTTGCCAAGACTCGCGGTAGTCGCCACTGATTTGAATATGGCCGATCGGGGGGCAAAAATGGGTACCGGAAGCCGATCGCACCGTCAGCAGGGTAATTTCCGTCTCAAACTGCACAAATCCTTCAATAATCACCCGATCTTTCTGGGCACGGCCCCCCGTCTGGGCATAGTCCCAGGCCGCGTCAATCTCCGCCGCCGATCGCACCACACTTTGCCCCTTGCCCGAAGAACTCATCACCGGCTTGACCACACAGGGCAGGCCCACTGCCGCCACGGCCTCCCGGTATTGCTCCAAAGTATCGGCGAAACGATAGGGCGAGGTCTGCAAGCCTAGCTCTTCCGCTGCTAAGCGCCGGATTCCTTCTCGATCCATGGTGAGTTTGGTGGCGCGGGCGGTGGGCACAACGGTCCAGCCTTCAGCTTCCAGTTCCAGCAGGGTATCGGTGGCGATCGCCTCCACTTCCGGCACAATCCAGGTCGGTCTTTCCCGCTCCACCAAAAAGCGAATCTTGGCCCCATCCAGCATATCGACGACATGGCTGCGGTGGGCCACCTGCATGGCCGGAGCTTGGGCATAGGAATCTACGGCAATGACCTCTAAACCCAGCCGCATGGCTTCTAAGGCCACCTCACGCCCTAATTCACCAGAACCCATCAGCAGTAAACGTTGGCTGTGGGGTCGTAGGGGAGTCCCCCAAGGACGGTTTGCAGTGGCTTGGGTCATGATCAGATTCCGGGCTATAGGGACAGGCAAAACTGCCCTCGCATTATCGCCTATTTCCGTCGCCTTGGAAAAAGGCCCTCTCAACCTGACTTACTGTTGAGCTTTCAAGAGATCGATCGCCTTGGAGTAGTACCAAACCGCTGATTTGCGAGGATACTGGCTGACCAGACTCCGAAATAAGATTTTTGCCGCTTCTTCACTGCCCGCTAGTGCCACTAGCTCTGCTTCAAGGCGGTGATGTTCTAGCTGCTGCGTAATGCTATAGTCTTGGCCCTGGGGTTGCTTTTGGGGACGGGAAAGCTTCGATTCTAGCCAGAGCCATATTTTGTAGCCATAGGCGGCAAGAATAACCCAAGCCCAAGAAATGCCCAGGAAGAACTCAGTATATCGATCGCGGTAGCTGTAATAATAGCTGCGATAGTAGCGAGGACGGTAGAGCGCCCAGGGATCTGCGAGATAGCTGTACCGTAAACCATCTAAGATTAAGGAGCGATCGAGCAACAGCCCCAACAGGACCAAAGGCAAGGCAGAGAGTACCAAAATCCCAAAGTCCCGCAGGACTAGGCGCTGAAATGGGGGAACTCGAAACCTTTGGGGTGGGTTAGACCAGAGCAACCGCAAAAATACCGCATAGAGACCATTTAGCCCTAAAAACCACAGTAAACCCAGGCTAAGGATGCCGAAACTACTGCCAAAGATCCGAGCCGACAGCAGGCGATCGATCGGCAACTGAATTAAGGCAACCAGAAAAACCTCCCAAAACAGCATCATATAGAGGAGGTTAAAGCATAGATAGGCGGGGACAGTTAGCTTAATTGCTTGAATCCAAGCGCGGGG
>JBMTWK010000685.1:0-2278 GCA_049452395.1 Prochlorothrix sp.
GCGCGATCGATTAGCTGTAGCCCCGCCAAACCCCCACCAAAACCCCTTGCAGTTCCACCTGATCCGCAGGGACTTCAATGGCGGTGTATTTGCGGTTAGCCGGTTCTAGGCGGACCAGTTTGCCAAAGCGGAAAAAGCGTTTCAGGGTATTGCCCGCGCCGGAAACCCGTGCCGCCACAATTTCCCCATCCCGCACCAAATCCGGTTGCCGGATCGGCTTCATAATCACCACATCCCCATCCTGGATTAGCTCCTCGATCATGCTGTCCCCATTGACCCGCAGGGCGTAGTAGGTGGGTTGCATCACCAGGTTATTTAAATCGAGGCGCTCCACATCGTCCGTAAACGGTTCAATTAGGGTACCAGCGGCGATTTCTCCAACGATCGGTACACCTTGCTCTTCCAGAACCCGAATCGTGCGGGCTTTGCCCTCATTCCAGTCAATATAGCCCTTCCGTTGCAGGTGTTTCAGGCGACTTTGGACCGGAGCAGGCGATCGCAGCCCCATGGCATTCATCATTTGGCGGATCGAAGGGGGGTGCTGATTTTCGCGAATGTATTTGACAAGCCAGTCGTAGAGTTGGCTTTGGGCAAAAGTCAGGGGAGGTAGCATGGTTTTGGGGAGAAATTATGTACTCTCTGTACATTCGTACCATAGTACGTTCATTTCTGTCTAGGGTCATGGCACCGATCGCAACCTGACCCGGTGCGGAGGCATTACGCAGCAGATCGCGGCCCTACCTGGCGCTATCTGTACCTGCTAATCTGTACCTTTAGAGCACGGGATAGTGGCGGGCAATGAGAATCAGGGCATCCCCGCTTTCTAGGACGGTATCAATGCCGGGGTTGACCAAAATTTTGCGTTCGTAATCTTTGCCCCGTTCGATCGCCACTAAAATCGCCCCATGGCGGCTTTGCAGGCTCTGGGACACTTCCTGAAAAGACTGACTGTCCCAGGATAGGGGTAAATCGACCTTATAAAACTGGTTTCCGGTTTGTACCGTGAGTAACTCCGCCAAAACTTCCACAGCGCCCAAATTACGGGCCGAAGTAGCAATTAAGTGCCCTGCCAGCTCATCGGCAATGACGACATCCTCAACCCCTGCGACCCGTAGCTGTACGTTATTTTTGCGATCGAGGAGTTGGGCACAGGTGTAGATTGTGGGGTTGAGTTTTTCGATCGTCAGCGCCGCCAAAACAGTGCGGGCATCCCGGTCTTGATCACTGCGGGGGTGGGTGGCATCGGCGAGCAAAATCGCCCGCGAGGCATGGTAAATCCTCACATTTTCCAAAACATCGAGGGTCGTATAGTCACCTTGGAAAAAATAAAGCTGAGACTGGTTAAAGGCCCGTAATTCTCGCTCTGGCACTTCAAGATTTTCCGCAACAACCACGATCGACAGTTGGCGCAGCATCACATCCGCCTGCAATTCCTCCACCAAAAGATGGCCACTGCGATTCCAGCCACAGATCACAATATGCTTTTGTAGTTCATCTAATTCCAAAACCCGAACCTCCATCACCGTTTTCAGTCGTTGCATCATTACGGCGGAAACAACACCCGTAAAGACCGCAAACATAGTCAAACCCCCAGTGACGACCAACAGCGCCATAAAACGGCCCGCATCGGTTTGGGGTTGGCCGCCGATCGGTTCTGCTGAGACTAGGGTAAAAAAGCTCCACCAGAGGGCTTCCTTGAGGGAGTCGAACTGGTCATTGTAGCGACCTTCCACCAGGTACATCCCCAAGGCTCCCACCAGGATGATTAACCCCATCACCAGGAGTAAACCAAGCTGGGAGCCGATCGTGGTGGCAAGGGTATAGGAAAGCCGACTGAGGCTACGATTGAGCAAAATCCCGACCCGTAGGAGCCGCAGCAGCCGCAGCAGTCGCAGGATGCGAAAGGCCGGGGAAAAGGGCAAAATTGCGATGATGTCGAGGCTATACTGTCGAAAAAATCGCTTTTTGCGACGGGCGATCACATAGCGACAGGTTAGCTCAAAACAAAAAATAGCGGAAATAATATGATCGAGGTACTGGAAGGAAGCAGAAGCCCAAGGACCGGCCCCCATGGCTACTTCTAGAACGACCAAGCTGACGGAGACGAGAATCAGTACAATCAGCGCTACTTCAGTGGCCGGGGCATGGATGAGGCGATCGAGCCGCTCCACCCATCTGCTGCGATGCTCCATGGCCGATCCTCAGGTAGATGGTGAAAACTAGGGTCAACCCCAAGGTAGGAGGAAGTGGGGTCCATCCCACTGTGACGGGTTAGCCG
>JBMTWK010000686.1:0-2277 GCA_049452395.1 Prochlorothrix sp.
GTGGATGAGGCGTTCCGCAAGCTTTTGTCCTAACCAACCCGTCACTTGCTATAGGAGTCAATTCAGGGGGAGCCGGGGGATAATGACCTGGAATTGGTTGAGATCGCGATCGTCCACTAATTCTAGCTGAGGCCATGCCGCGATCGCCCGCCGAATCCCCGATCCCAGCCCCCGATATTGGGACAGTGCAGAATTGGGATGGTGCAGGGTTAGCCTTTGACGGAGCCGGTCAGAATGCCTCGGACAAAGTAGCGCTGGAGCAGGAGGAAGACCACAAGGGGGACTGCCATGGACACAAAAGCTCCGGCAGTGAGTAAATGCCAATCTTGGCCCCGATCGCCCACCAAATTTCGCAAGGCTAAGGTTACCGGCGCAACGGTTTTACTTCCACCCAGATAAACCAAAGCAATCAGTAAATCGTTCCAAACCCAGAGAAATTGGAAGACCGCAAAGGAGGCGATCGCCGGGACCGAGAGGGGCACCACCAAGCGCGTAAAAATCGTGAGGTGGGAGGCACCATCCACAGCAGCCGCCTCCATCAGGTCGCGGGGGAGGCCGCCAATGTAATTCCGGAGCAGATAAATCCCAAAGGGCAGGCCATAGCCGGTGTGGGCCAGCCAAACTGCCAGAAATGTGCCGGAAATTCCCAGGGCGCTATAGGCTTTGAGGACGGGGATGAGGGTCATCTGGAGGGGGACAACCAGCAGGCCAATAATCAAGGTAAAGAGCACCTGGCGACCGGGAAAACGCATCCAGGCCAAGGCATAGGCCGCAAAGGCGGCGATCGCGATGGGCAGCAGCGTGGCCGGGATGGAAATCATCAGGCTATTGAAAAAGGCTTGGCCCATGCCCGATCGGGTCAGCACTTCTGCATAGTTGGCCAGTTGGAACTGGGTAAAGTCGAAGGGGTGCTGGAACACGGTCCACCAGCCAGAGCGGGTCAGGGCATCCTTAGGCCGCAGGGAGCTGATTAACAAACCAACCGTGGGCAGGCTCCACAGCAGCGCGATCGCGCTCAGGGTCAAATGGAGGGGTAAGCGGTTGAAAAACCGCAGAATTGCAGCAGTAGACATAGATTTAGCTCGATTCTTGATTTTGGAAGCGGCGGATATTGGCAATCATAACGGGAATCACCGCCAGGAGGAGAATTACAGCGATCGCACTACCATGGCCAAAATTGCGGTAGTTGAACATTTCCTTAATCATGCGACTGGCCACCACTTCTGTGCCCAGGGTGCCGCCAGTCATGACAAAGACAATATCAAAGACTTTCAGCACTCCCACAATCACCGTCGTCGCCACAACTAGGATCGTCGATCGGGTCATGGGCAGAATAATACGCCAGAAAATTTGTAACTCATTGGCCCCATCCATACGGGCTGCTTCCAAAATTTC
Source organism: Prochlorothrix sp. (assembly GCA_049452395.1). Lineage (GTDB taxonomy): Bacteria > Cyanobacteriota > Cyanobacteriia > Prochlorotrichales > Prochlorotrichaceae > Prochlorothrix. The sequence continues at coordinate 1,396 of JBMTWK010000686.1, forward strand.
ACTGGGAATACTTTTAATGGCCGCCGACAGTAAAACCATACAAAACCCCGTTTGCAACCAAATCATGATCGCAATCAGCGCCAAGTTATTCCAGGGCCGCAGCACCAGCCAGCCAACGGGATCCGCCCCTAGGGCCGTCACAATTCCATTCAGTAAGCCAATTTGGGGAAATCCTGCGGGTTTGAAGTCATACATAAACTTCCAAATTACACTGGCTCCCACAAAGGAGATAGCCATGGGCAGAAAAATGGTCGTTTTAATCAGGGTTTCGTAGCGGACCCGATCGACCAAAACCGCAATCCCTAAACCCAGCCCCACGCTGATACTGGTCACCAAAATCAGCCACAGCAAATTATTGCGAAAGGCTTCTAGCATCGCCGGATTAGTCACCGCAAACTGGTAGTTACTGAGGCCGACAAACTGAGTGCTGGTGCGATCGAGAACACTCAGCCCCAGGGTCCACAGGGTGGGCAAAATTAAGTAAGCCGTGAGAGCTAACAGGGCCGGACCCAGGTAGATCCAGGGCAAAAGGCGCGATCGCCAAGGTTCCTCCAGCCGATCGACCCCCAGATTGAGGCCATAAAACAGGGCAATACTCCCCCCTAAACCCAGACCTAAAGTCAGCAAAGCTTGCAGAATTAAGCCCAAATTTAAGCTCAGATGATCAGAAGCCATGATTTTCTCAGAATCTCCATTACCGTGAACAAGCATTACCGTGAACAAGCATTACCGTGAACAAGCATTACCATAAACAAGCGATAGGATGCGTTAGGGCTAGCGTACCAGGGCTAGGCAGTGACATAAATTGTGAGTATTGGTGAGTATTGGTGAGTATTGGTGAGTATTGGTGAGCATTGGTGAGCATTGGTGAGCATTGGTGAG
>JBMTWK010000687.1:0-2277 GCA_049452395.1 Prochlorothrix sp.
ACAACTTCCCCCTCGACCTGGCTGCTGTGAAGGCTCCTTCTATCATCGGCTAAGTCTTGCGAGTCAGTTGAGTGTTACTACTCCACTAGCGTAAGCTAAACGAAAGCGTCCTCCTTCGGGGGGGCGCTTTTTGCGTTTTGGGGGGTAGCCTTGGGTTGAGTGTCAGTAACGTTGGCGGGGAGCCAAGCTGGCAACCTGAAGGTTGTTGGGTCAGGGGACTGAACGGGACGTGATCCCTAGGTCAAGAGATGTTGACCGATCGGCCTCAAATCTTGCAAAACAATAAGATATCCCCCCCCTTTCCCCAAACCTCGATCAACAATAGAAAGAACTATTCATAGCAAAGCTTGAGCTGGCTCCAGCCACGATCGGGTGCTGCCTGTTTCCCGCGCTGGGCGTTTAACCTTCGGATTCCCCTCAGCCCGGACGATCGGGACTGCTCCGCATCCCAGGACCCACGCTGAAACACTGCCCTTGCCCAAGCTCTGAAATTGTCATTAAAACGCTGTTATCGCTCAGTTACTGCTTTTACGGTTATTTTCCTGTTCGTCCTATTGAGTCTCACACTATGAACATGCCTGTCGTTGCCCTCCAAAAACCGAAAACCATCTCGGTAGACCAAATTGAAGCTGAGTTAAGTGATATCTGGCGTAATCAGCAGGATGGTAGTGGTTTGGTGTCCCGTGCGGCCACTTTCAGCATGGTGGTCTATGAACCTGAGGAATTCCAACAACTGCTAACGGCTTTGGGCTTTTATGAAGGACCGATCGATGGCATTCACGGACCTGCGACCAAGGATGCGGTCATGAAGGCCCAAAAAGCCTATGGCCTACGCCGCACGGGGCGGGTTGATCCGGAGACGCTACAACACCTGCGATCGGCCTTCCAGTCTAGCCCCACCCTCACCCAGCCCATTGTCAGCAACAATATGCGGGGCTTTAGTATCAGCGACGCGATCGCGGCTCAGCATCCCTGCCGAATTATCACCCTTAGCCCTGTGCTGGGGGATGCAGAAGGAGTCAGCGCCCAGGTGTCAGCCTACTGTCCGGTGCAGAAGGGTTTTGACAGTTCCTTGGTGTGCTGCGAGTACATTACCCTGCGGGGATCGAAGGCAGCGCTCCAGGACACGGGGGAACTGGTCACCTCTCTCATGATTCCGGGTCTGCCCCAGTTTGTTTGGTGGAAAGCGACCCCCAACCCAGAGCAGCCCCTTTTTCAGTATCTCTCGCAGGCTTGTACCTGCATGATCTTTGATTCCTGCTACTTTAGTGACCCAGAGGCGGAATTCCTGCGGCTCCAGAATTTGATTGAGCAGGAAACCTATGTGGCCGATCTCAATTGGCACCGGCTCTCGGCATGGCAGGAACTGACTGCGGCAGCCTTTGATCCCCCCGATCGGCGGGAGTCTTTGGTGGAGATCGATCGCGTGACGATCGACTACGAAAAAGGAAACCCCGCCCAAGCGTTACTCTTCTTGGGGTGGTTGGCGAGTCGTCTGGGTTGGAAACCGGTGGGTTATACAGAGGAGGGGGGTGTCTATCACCTGCGGCGGTTTAAGTTTAAGGGGGCGAACGATCGGGATATTGAAGCGGAACTGGGGGGAGTGCCCACCGCCGATTGGGGCGAAATTCCCGGTGATTTGATTGGATTGCGCCTGATGTCCACCAATCCCAACGCGAACTGCTGCACCATCCTGTGTTCGGAGACGACGGGCTGTATGCGCATGGAGTCGGGGGGGAGTGCCCAGTCTTGCCGCACCGAGCAGGTGGCTCCACCGTCTGATGAGAAGGCAGAGTTGCTGTTGGGTCAGCAGTTGCAAAGCTGGGGTCGGGAGATGCTCTATGAAGAAAGTTTGGCGATCGCGGTAGCCATGCTGCAAACCAAGTAAAGCTGACCCCATCAAGCTGACCCCTAGGTCTGGGATCATCCCACTTTGGCAGAACCTTGGTAGGGGCCGCCGTGCCCCCGTGGCTCCCTGCTTCGGTCCAAAACCAGGGCACCCACAGGGGGTGCCCCTACTCAGTGGGTTAAACTGTTCAGGTGAGATGGACTTCTAGGTCTGAAGCTTAGGGTTGGGGCACAGCCTGCGATCGAAGGGCCTGGTAACGTAACCCCTCGGCCTGGAGTTGTGCCCTGGGACTGGCCTCCTTCAGGCCCATAAAAAATGCTCCCTCGCTTAGCGGGGGAGCTTTAATCATGCTTGCTTACTGTGGGCTAACTTAGAACTGGAGTTTTGACTAATGTCAGGAAGAAAAGGTAGGGAGTGTCCCTACCTTT
>JBMTWK010000688.1:0-2277 GCA_049452395.1 Prochlorothrix sp.
CTTGGGTGAATGAGTTAACGGTACATCCTAACGGCCATCGCCATTTGATGTAGCTTTGAAGAATCCCCCTCAGTCCCCCTTAGCAAGGGGGTGGGCATCTCTAATTTCCCCCCTTAGCAAGGGGGGTTAGGGGGGATTCTCTTAGGTTTCTCAACATCCTCTAAGGTGGGATGCACCTGAGGTGAAATATCCCCTCACCCCCGGCCCCTCTCCCAGGGCGGGCGAGGGGAGCAAGAAATTTTGGGGGTTGGTGAGGGGAGACGGAATTTGGGGGGATTAGCGGCGATAAATGGCGGTGAGGTGGTTGAGTTTTTGGCAGATGTCTTCCGCGAGGAGGTGGCTGGAAGGATAGCGCCAGCGCCAGTTGCCTGCGTTGTCGCTGGGGTCGTTCATGCGGCAACTTCCATCGAGGCCCAGGAGATCCTGGAGGGGCAGAATGGCGAGGTCGGCGATCGAGGCTAGGGCGACCCGAATTAAGTCCCAATGGACGGCGGTGACTTGTTCGGGGCGATCGTAGCCCAAATAATGGGTTACCCGTCCTTGGATGTCCTCATCCAGGCTCTGCCACCAGCCGAGGGCGGTGTCGTTGTCGTGGGTGCCGGGGTAAACGACGGCATTGGTGGGGTAGTTGTGGGGGAGGTGGGGGTTGTGGGTGAGGTCGTCGCCAAAGGCGAATTGGAGGATTTTCATGCCGGGGAAGTTGAAACGATCGCGCAGTTCCTCAACTTCCGGCGTAATCAGGCCCAAATCTTCCGCTAGTACGGGTAAGCCCCCCAAGGCTTGGCTCAGCTTTTCAAAAAAGGCTTGGCCCGGTGCTTTGACCCATTCCCCATTGATGGCGGTTTCTTCCCCAGCGGGGACTCGCCAGTAGGCTTCAAAGCCCCGGAAATGGTCGATGCGCACCAAATCGGCATAGTTGAGGGTGGCCCGGAAGCGATCGATCCACCAGGTAAAATCCGTTTGCTGGAGCTTTTCCCAGTTATAGACCGGGTTGCCCCAAAGCTGGCCGGTGGCGCTGAAGTAGTCTGGGGGGACACCGGCAATGTAGGCGGGATTTAAGGTTTCGGGATCGAGTTGGAAAAGGTCGGGGTTGGCCCAAACATCGGCGCTGTTAAAGCAGACATAGATGGAGATATCGCCGATGATGCGGATGCCCCGATCGTTGGCGGACTGGCGCAGTTGTCGCCACTGGTCAAAGAAAACAAACTGGGTAAATTTGTGATAGTTGACCCGATCCTGGAGTTCTTTGCGTTTTTCCGCCATGGCGGGGCGGTTGCGGCGGGCGAGGGAGGGTTCCCACTGGTTCCAGGTCTTACCGGGATTTTCTTCCAGCAGTGCCATGAAAAGGGCGAAGTCTTCGAGCCAGGGCTGGGTGCGGCAGAAATGCTCGTAGTCGTTGTGGACCCCAGGGGGGAATTTTTCAAAGAAGCGACGGGCGGCGGCTTCTAGGTAGGGGGTTTTGTGGGCGATGGCGCGATCGTAGTCTACCAGGTGGGGCTGGGTGGCAGGGGGGACGAGGGGAGCCAAATCCTCAGGGGCCAGCAAGTCCTGTTCTGCTAACTTTTCTAGGCTGATCAGTAAGGGATTCCCCGCAAAGGTGCTGAAATTCATGATGTAGGGGGAATGTTCGTAGCCCGTTGGACCCAAGGGCAGAATTTGCCAATATTTCTGGCCGCTGCTCTGAAGGAAGTCTAGAAATTCATAGGCGGACTTACCCAAATCACCAATGCCGTGGCGACTGGGCAAACTGGTGGGATGGAGCAGCACTCCACTGGCACGTTGTAGGCTCATAGGTCAGGAAAGGGGGGTCAGAAAGGCTGAGAGACTAGGGCACCGGATCGCCTAGGGGATGCTAGGCAGAAGGCTAGGGATTACAGGACCAGGGTCGGCCCCTGGGGGCTAGATGACATTGAAACTCGACATCGCACTCAGGAGGTCAGAAAACGTAAACATCACCGGTAGGGTGGGTTAGGCACAGCCGTAACGTACCCCCGTTGAGTCGGGTGTGTAAGCACAGCCGCAACGCACTCCAGAGTTAGGCTTTGAGGCGTTGCGCTATCCCGAACGTATCCTCCGAGGCTGCACGATCGGGATCAAATCGCCCATGGCTGTAAATCTTGCCATTCTACCAGCCTTGGATTGGAGCGCTTGTAAATATTGTTGGCTATTGTTGGCTACCGGGGGAATTATTCCGTTGGGCTGGGACAGGCGGGCACGGGGGCACCGCCCCTACCGGGGGAATTATTCCGTTGGGCTGGGACAGGGCGGGCACGGGGG
>JBMTWK010000689.1:0-2276 GCA_049452395.1 Prochlorothrix sp.
TGGGCAACCTCCGGCTGAGCGACTTGAGGGGTGGGGGCGGTAACTGCGGGGAGCGGCGCAGGGGTTGCTGGGATGGGGTCTGGGGTGAGTTGAGGGGCTGGGGTAGGGTCCGCTGCTGGGGTTGCAGGGGGGGCCACAGGTTGCAGGGACTGCTGGGATGGCTCAGATTGTTGGGATAGTCCAGAGTCTGGGGATTGCCCCGATAGATCCGATTGTTGGGATAGTCTAGCTAGCTCAGACTCCTGGGATAACCCCGATTGCCCCGATCGCTGGGATTGTTCGGCCTGCCCAGATTGTTCGGCCTGCCCAGACTGCTCAGCCTGCCCAGTTTGCTCAGCCTGCTCAGGAGTCACGATCGGCCCCTCTGCAAACAGACATTGGTGCAACGTCCTCACCATCTTCTGACCCGCCGGAGCCGCAAGAAACTCCACAGCAAAAATCTTGCGGTAGAGGGCTTGGAGCTTAGCCCAGACCCGTTGGGGGTCGTCATCTTGGATAACCTTGAGCAAACTGCCGCGAATGGTCCGTAAATCAGCCACAGTTCCCAACTTTGCGTGGCCATAGTCTGACAGTGCCCCCGTCGTTCGGTAGATCTGGAGGGTGTCAATGAGGGCATCAAGGATGGAATTGAAGGCGTGGGAAGATAGGGACATGGGGGCAGCAGGGGAACGGTAAATCGCGTTAGGTCAGGCTTTGGACAAACTGGGCAAGGCGATCGAGACCCTTTTCGATCGTCGCCAGATCCGTAGCATAGGACATTCGGAAACAACCATTAGCCCCAAAGGCTACACCGGGAATCGTGGCAACGTAATGTTCATCCAGGAGACGGGTGCAAAAGTCCATCGAACTGAGGCCCAGGGCTGGATCTAATTTAGCAAAGGCATAAAAGGCACCCCCCGGCTCCGGAGAACTGAGGCCCGGAATGGCATTAAGCCGCTCCATGACCACGCTGCGACGCTGGGCGAAGGCTTTGCCCATGGTAGCAACACAATCCTGGGGACCATCAAGGGCCGCGATCGCCCCATATTGGGCAAAGGTGCAAACATTAGAGGTGCTATGCCCCTGGAGGGAAGCCGCTGCTTTGACAATTTCCGCATCCCCCGCCAGGTAGCCAATGCGCCAGCCCGTCATGGCATAGGCTTTGGCAAAACCGTTGCTGATTAAGGTGCGGCTGTAGACCTCAGGACTTGCAGCGGCCATGCTGAGATGCTCAGCCCCATCGTAGAGAATTTTTTCATAAATTTCGTCCGCCACAACCCAAATATCAGCCTCTACCACCACCTGGGCCAGTGCCTTGACCTCGGCGGGGCTGTAGACCATGCCGGTGGGATTGGAGGGGGAGTTAAAGACCAGCAGCTTCGTTTTGGGGGTGATGGCTTGGCGCAGTTGCTCCGGCGACATTTTGAACCCGGTTTCCACCGTGGTTTCCACCAAAACCGGCACCCCCCCTGCCAGCTTGACCATCTCCGGATAGCTGACCCAGTAGGGGGTGGGGATAATGACCTCATCGCCGGGATCGATCAAAACTTGGGTGAGGTTATAGAGAGACTGCTTGCCGCCGTTGGTGACGAGGATTTGGTTGCTGCTGTAGGTCAGGTTATTGTCGCGCTGGAGTTTGCGGGCGATCGCCTCGCGCAGTAGGGGTTCCCCTGCCGCTGGGCCGTAGCGGGTTTTGCCGTCGTCGAGGGCTTGCTTGGCTGCTGCCTTAACGTGATCGGGGGTGTCAAAATCTGGCTCCCCTGCGCTGAAACTGCACACATCCAACCCCTCTCCTTTCATGGCTTTGGCTTTGGCGGAAATGGCCAAGGTGAGGGAGGGGGAGACTTGACCAATGCGGCTAGCGAGTTTCATAAGCGACGGGCAGGGAGTCAACGATGACTGGACGACAAAGGCAGACGACAAGGGCAAAGGCAGACCATAAGAGGCAGACAGTGCGACCCCCATATATAGCAGCTTTTGGCGACCTTAGCCTGAGAACCCTAGGAAGCCTTAACAATAGGTCGGAAATACCCCGGCGGGAATACCGCGATCGTCCCCTTCCCCTGCTCCGGCGTGGGAACCGACGGGGGGCGCTCCAGCGCCCTGTACAGGCGATCGCGGTAACCCGATCGCCGATCGTGGTGAAGATCGCGACGCAGAGCGTCGGAGAGGCATTCCTAGGCAGAGCTTGGGAACTAGGAATAAGAACTTTAGGGCTATTCTGGTGGATTTTGCTCCCCTAGACGGGCTAACAGTTCGGCAAGGCGGGCTTCTGCGGCCTCGGCCCGTTGCCGCTC
>JBMTWK010000690.1:0-2274 GCA_049452395.1 Prochlorothrix sp.
CCCGTACCTTGGCGCAGCGGGGCAGTATTACCGGCTATATGACCGCGATCGCGGAAGCATCGTTGATTCCCCAACATCACCCCCGTTACGATCAAGCCCAGAACCTAATTCAAAATTGGAATGGTGAGATCCAAATCCTCGAAGATTCTCCTTACTTGGAACGGGCCAGACGTTTAGCGGAAAGTGGGGGAGTGCCTGCCTTAGAAGCGGCCATCACCGAAGCCAATCGCATTGCTGCGGATCGACGCTTATATGATGATGCTCAAGCCGCCATTCGGGACTGGCGCGGTGATATCGAGTTGATTGAAGATCGCCCCTACCTGGATGAAGCCCAGCGCTTAGCCGATGCCGGTCGTCTCTCGGCAGCGATCGCCACGGCCCAACGAATTTCCCCGAATCGGGCCCTTTACAATGAGGCTCAGGATCGAGTTGATGAGTGGCAACTGCAAATCGATGCGGAATATAGCCTGCAGCAGGCCAATGGTTTGGGGAATAGTAATCAATCTCCAGAAGGTCTAGAAGCCGCTATTCGGGCGGCGGATCAAGTGCCCAATGAAGCCCCGCAACGCCGAGAAGCAGATACCCAAATCGATCGCTGGAGTGAGCAATTACTGCAAATGGCGATCGAACGCTCCAGTTATGACGTTGTCGGAGCGATCGATATTGCCAATACGATTCCCGAAAGCAGCTTCCTCTTCAACGAGGCCCAATCCTACGTCAATTTCTGGCAAGAATCCCTGGGAGAGTAAGCGGGGAAAGACTCTCTCTCCCAGCCCCGCTCTCAAAACTTTGCTCTGAGCACAAAAGAACCGTGACTGTTGAAGCCCAATTAACCCGTGACGAGACTTCTGAGAATCGTCTGGAGTCGCTCGCTTGTGCGCTGGTTCATAGCGGCATCCCCGATCGTCACCCGCAAGCCACCGCCGGTATGGCGAATCAGGGTACCCATCTGGCGCAAACGATCGAGAACCGTGGGATAGAGTTGCGTGGGATTGGTGACAATGACGGGATAGTACTCGGATTGTAAGCGCAGAAAGAGAAAATTCCCCACACTGGGATACACCTTGGCACCAGGAAGGGTTTGTAACTGTTGCGCTAGTTTTTCCCGCTCTCCAATCAGTTCCGTCACCCCCTCTAGGATCAGGGTACGCTGCTCTAGGGCGGCGATCGCGGCAGCTTGGGCAAAGGTGGGTAGGTTGTAAGGTAATCGCAGTTTTTCCAGAACTGCAATGAGTTCGGGGTGCCCCACTGCATAGCCCACCCGATGGGCTGCTAGGCGAAAGGCTTTAGAAAAGGTGCGGGTAATCACCCAGTTCGATCGCTGGAGGACGGCTTCTAGTAAGGTATTGCGACTAAACTCAAAATAGGCCTCATCAATCACCACTAAGATTTCTTCCGGCAGGGACAGTAGCCACTCCACTTCCACTGCATTGAGTCCATTTCCCGTCGGGGAGTTCGGATGAACCATAAATACCAAGCGAACTGGGGGGTGTCCAGCGGGAGGACGATCGATCGCAGCCTGGGCCGCCCCACAGTCCACAGCAAAGTGAGCATCACGTTGGACAGAGACTACGGGAATGCCCAAACTTTCCGCCAGGATCTTGTACATGGAAAAGGTGGGATCCGCCACTAACACCGAGCCCCGCTGGGGTAAACAGGTGGCAATCAGAAGCGATCGGATTAGTTCATCTGAACCATTGCCAATGCTTAAGTGTTCGAGTCCAAAGGGCTCAGTCTGGCGACTCAGGTGGGGATGGGGGTACTGCCGGGACTCCTCTACATAGGCGAGTAAAGCTTGCTTGAGACGGTGATGACTGCCATCGGGGTAGCGGTTTGTGTGGATCTGCTCTTGATAAGCGATCGCTAACTGTGCTTTGACCGAGGGGGGCAGATCAAACGGACTTTCATTAGTATCCAGGGCATCTAGAGGATGGGTGGGTTCCTCACCATGCCCCGGATTAGCGGTATAGCCAGTGGTTTGAGCAAGATCGGGACGTAGAAAAGGCAGCATAGGCAATCTAAAATGAGAACCGAGAGCATCATCTTACAGTGCTTCTGACGGTGATTAACGGCGGGCGGCTTCGTCACCCGTGGCCATGCTGACGACGGGATAGCGATCGTTACCGCGTTTTGGATTTTTTGGGTGCTTACATTACAGTAGCCTGGAGTTGTTCGCCCGTCTGTCTTGATGATTGGGAATTGCAATATTGCGAGGGAGCTTCCAATGCTGACCATTGTTCCTAAGACCGATAAAACTGATATTTTTTACCCGAG
>JBMTWK010000691.1:0-2271 GCA_049452395.1 Prochlorothrix sp.
ATTCGGGTAGGGTTTCGGCTTTGTTTAGTTTTGGTGACCGGGGGGGGTGTGGTGGCCTTGGGGAGGATGGGGGCGGGGGGATGGCTCGGCGGGGTAGGGAATTTGGCGGGGGTAGCCGTGGCCAGCGGGGGTATCGAGGGCGCGAATTTCGGGGTCGTGTTCGGGTAGGTTGCAGTAGGCAGCGGGGGTGTTGTAGAAGGCGGGATCGAGGGGGAGGGGGTAGGAGCTATAGCGGTGGGTCAGGCTTTCTAGTACTTCGAGCCGGGTGAGGTTGAAGCTGTAGGGGGGTAGGTGCTTGATGATATCCAAGCGCCGCAGCCGATCGCGGACCTTGCCCTGGGCACCGACGATAAAGACTTCCCGCTCATAGCGGCGGGCTTCTTGGACCATGTTTTCGATCGCCAGGGAAGCCGTAACCCCAATGCGCGGCACCTGGGTGAGATCCAGAATTAAGGCTGCATAGCGGCGGGCAATGCTCAGACGCTGGGAGAGGGACTTGGCTGCGCCAAAGCTCATGGGTCCACTGAGGTGGAGTAAGAGCACTTGTCCTTGGATTTGGCGGAAGAGGCGGGCTTCTTCCTGGCTCAGAATCAGGGTTTGGTCAGCTTGGTCAATATCCTTAATGCCCTCGACTTGGACTTCTGTCAGGTTTTTGACCGTCAGCAGATTGGCGATAAAAACTCCCACGGCCACTGCTGTGATCAGGTCTACAAAGACTGTCATGAGCATGACCCCATACATTAGCCCGGTGGCCTTGTGGGAAATGCGGTGGGCACGCTTGAGGAAGCTCCAGTCAATGATGTCGATGCCGACTTTGATGAGGATGCCCGCAAGGACGGTGTGGGGTATTGCTTGGGTGAGGGGACCGGCTCCGAGAACGACAAGCAGCAGGACAAGGGCATGGGTCATGCCGGAGAGGGGGGTTTGGCCCCCTGCTTTGACATTGATGACGGTGCGCATGGTGGCTCCGGCTCCCGGTAGGCCGCCAAGGAGGCCAGAGACGCAGTTGCCGATGCCTTGGCCAATGAGTTCACGATCGGAGTCGTGCTGGGTTTGGGTCAAGCTATCGGCCACGAGGGAGGTGAGCAGGGAGTCGATCGCCCCCAAAACGGCCAACATCAAGGCGTAGTTGAAGATTAGCCCCCACTGTTCCAGGGGAAACTGGGGAATGTGCAGTTCTGGCAGACCGGTGGGGATTTGGTTGATGCGCGGCAATCCGACGCTTTCGGGAATCAAGAGCGACAGTAGGGTACCGAGAATCAGGGCCAGCAAGGGCGGGGGGACGATGCCTTTAATGCGATCGGGGGCCAAAAAGACCACGGCTAAGGTAAATAGGCCCAGACCGAGGGCGGCTGGGTTGAGGTTGGCGATGAAGTGGGGGAGTTGCTGGAGACAGGTCACCACCTTGCCGGGGGCATCGTGGCCGAGGAGGGGGCCAAGTTCGATCGTGATAATAATCAGCCCAATGCCTGACATAAAGCCGGAAATGACTGTGTAGGGCATCAAGGTGATGTATTGCCCTAGGCGCAGATAGCCCATAGTAATTTGGAGGAGTCCCCCCAAAAACACCACTGCAAAGACCATATAAAGTCCTTCAGGGCCATATTCGGCGATGATGGCTGTGGCGACACTGGTAATGACGACGGTCATGGGGCCAGTGGGGCCAGTGACTTGGGAAGGGGTTCCGCCGCCGAGGGCGGCAAAAAAGCCTGTGGCGATGGCTCCGTAAAGTCCGGCGATCGGGCCAAGACCCGACGATACGCCAAAGGCAAGGGCAAGGGGAAGGGCCACAACAGCGGCGGTTAAGCCACCAAAAATATCTCCCCGTAAATTGTTGAAATGTAGCCCGTGAACCCAGCGTTGGGCGATGTTTTGCATGGAATATTGTCCCTAATTCCTGTCTAGATGAATGAGTCTGTTTCAACCCGGATTGCTTTAAACCAGACCGTTGCAATCAAGACTTTAGGGTCCATCTCACTGGGTGTATCCCCCGTTCGCCTCTGGACAGCCGAGACCGCTATCCCACAATAACCTCTTGGGTGGGAGGAGCCTCGCTGGCCCGTCCAAAGTGGGATGGACCCGGTTTTTTCAAGGTTGGAGTTCCGAGATAACTGGCCGGTCCCGCTGCGCTCCAGTGAGAGGGTTGCCATGGTTTCAAACCCGATCTGCTACGGGTGAAATGGACCCAAACTGTACCCACTTGTACCAAGGACTTTTCCCGATGAATCGATCCTACGGATTTTTCTAACCATCCTGAGGTTTATAGTTTTG
>JBMTWK010000692.1:0-2271 GCA_049452395.1 Prochlorothrix sp.
GGAACACAACAGGGAACACAACAGAGAGGCCAGAGGCTGGGGGTGATGCAGCGACTACGGCTGCTGGGGGTACGGCTGAGGCTGCTGCCCCGACGGATACACCGGCTTTATCTGGTGGCTCTGGTGGCTCTGGTGGCTCTGATGGTCCTAGCGCAACCGATGCAACTGATGCAACCGATGCAACCGAGGCACCGGAAGAGGGCCAATCCGCTGAGCGCGATCCTCGCCATGATTTGATTAAACTGACCCTGGCCCTAGAAGGCTTGGTTAATCCTGCATTTTTGTTGAATAACACGGCTAGCGTCCCAGATTTACAACCCTTTTGGCTCGATGCGATCGGGCAGACGATCGATCGCTACGATCGTGCCCTGGGCACCCTCACCGCTGCCGATCCGGACTATATTCCCCTCCTGGAAAACCGGACCTTGCTGGCTTGGTGGCAGGCGCAACAACAACAGCAACCCTTTGATTGGGCGGCTTTGGCTCCGGAGGATTTTTTAAAGTTCAATTTGCGGGTGCGATCGATCGCCGCGATCGACCAAAATCAGCCCCAAGCGGCCCTAGAGATTTTGGAATTTGACCAGTCTGCCGCTGCGGCGCTGTTACGGGCCTGGATCGCCCCCGATCGCTTCCTGTCGCCCCTGCTGGACTCTGGTCTTCTCTCCCCCGTCCTTGCCAACCAAACCGATACCCTGGTGCGGATTCTTCAGGAGGGGCGCAGTTTGCCGGACTGGCTGCTGAGTTTGGGGGGGGAAACGCGGCTTCAGGTGCAGGGGCTGGGGTTTCTGTTTTACCGCAATACCAACGGGCCGGATGGGGTGGTGTTGCCCGGTACGGTGCCGTTGAATACGGTGGTGGCGAGTTTGGATTTATTTGCGCCGATCGGGAAAAGTGAGGCGTTCGATCGGGTAATCTTGGAAACCCAGGGACTGCTGATCCAAAATCTCACGGGTTTAGGGCTGTTGCGCCCGTCTGCTCCCAACCGGTAGGGGCAAACCCCCTGTGGTTGCCCTGGTTTTTGGCCCCTAGTAGTCACGGCTGAAGAAGGCCGATTACAAATCGGCGATCCCAGTTGTTGGCCCCTAGCAATCCCCAATCCGGTAGGGGCAAACCCCCCGTGGTTGCCCTGGTTTTTGGCCCCTAGTAGTCACGGCTGAAGAAGGCCGATTACAAATCGGCGATCCCAGTACATCGGCGATCCCAGGATTGGGGGGTTTTGGGATGTAGCGTGAGTTTTTCAGTATTTTCTAGCCCTTTATCTTACCGTTACGACTGCCGTGAAAACTTGTCCTTTATATAGCGCCGATCGCCGTGAAGCCCTCGCTTGGGTGATTCAAGATATCCATGCCAAGGGCTGGGCAACCGGGACGGGCGGCAATTTCAGTGCTGTTTTGGAGACGGATCCCTTAACGCTGTTGATGGCTCCCAGTGGGGTGGATAAGGGGCTGGTGGAACCGGCGGACTTGATTGCGGTGGATGCGGCGGGGCAGGTGATTGCGGGGACGGGGAAGGCTTCGGCGGAAACGTTGCTGCATTTGGCGATCGTCCAGGCCACCGGGGCCAAGGCCGTCCTCCATACCCACACGGTGTTTAATACGCTGCTGTCCCAGTGGGATCTGCCCCACGGTGCAGTCACAATTCAGGGCTATGAGATGCTAAAAGGGCTAGAGGGGATTAAAACCCATGAAAGTATGGTTAAAATCCCGGTTCTCCCCAATCATCAGGATATGGCCTATGTTAGTGACCAAGTTCAGCCTTTGCTCACTGCTGAGTCTCCCCCCTATGGCATTCTCCTAGCGGGGCATGGTCTCTACACTTGGGGCGATAGTCTCTTCCAAGCCCGTCGCCACTTGGAAATTCTCGAATTTCTGTTCGAGGTGGAGTACCGTCACCGCTCTCGCCCCACTGTTTAACAGGTAGGGTGCGTTACTAACGCACCGCAAAGGCAGGCTAATGCACCGTGGTTGCCCTGGTTTTGGCCCCAAGAGGGTCGGCACGGGGGCACGACCCCTACAGTAGGCTGCGTTGGGTATCGCCCCCCGTACCGTTGGCACCTCAACGTCGGCACGGAGGCACGACCCCTACAGTAGGCTGCATTCCTAACGCACCGTAGCGTCAGACCTTGATGCCTTAGGCTGTCGCTAACATATCTTGCGGGAAATCGAGATTTAGCCGCCTCTGAGCCTGCTATTCTTCTTCTTAGCGCTGTTTTCTGTTCTGCTCCGGCATTAGTTTCTCTACCCCTTACCCCCTTTACACCCCTTACCCCCC
>JBMTWK010000693.1:0-2269 GCA_049452395.1 Prochlorothrix sp.
GCTGGTCAAACGGCTAGTAGCTTAAGGTCTGCTTTATAAATCAGCTCTAAGGGCACGGTCCAGCGCTCCCAGGGTGACAGAATGGGCGCTGTGGCGTTGAGGTTGAGGGAGGGGGTGGAGTAGCTTTGGAGGATGGCGATCGCCAGGGAAAAAACCAAAAAGACCCAGTGGGATAAATTGTGGAAGAATCCCCAGCCATCCATGGGCAAGTCCACAAGGGTGTAGAGGCTGACCCCCATCAGGTTGCCGAAAAAACGAGAGGAGCGGGGACGGGCCAAATACAGGGTTTGGATGACCATGGCTAGGATCAGCACATATTCGATCGGATCCGTGAAATAGGAGAGCCAGCCATAGAGCGCAATGTCCGACAGGCTTTTCAAAATAAGGAAGTGGCCACTATTACCCAGAAACTCACTGAGAAACATGGTGCGGGACTGGCCCAGCGCTGTGGTCGCGGCGGGGGTGGTGGGGGACGGTTGAAGCTGAACCATGGGCGATCGGTGCGCGGAATAACAATTTAGATTAGAGGTTAAGCGTGAGAGGCCAAGCGCTAGAGGCTAAGGGCAGCAGGTCCGGGTCAGCTTCGCGGCAGGGGCTGGGAATTAGGAACGGTTTGACTAAACCAGTCTGGATGAACTGGGCTGGATAAACCGGCCTGCGATATAAGGGATGGACCTCCCTTGTTCTTTCCAGGGTTCCCGCCCCGTAGAAGATGGCACAGGACGATTTGTTACTAAAGACGATTTGTTACTAAATATTAATCTTGGCCGGGATCCCGTGGGAGATTAAATCGAATGGGGAGCAGCTCCGATCGCCCCCAAACCCTGAAACAACCGCAGGTCAAGACTTTTGCAAGATTGAAGTTGGAATAGTCAAAATACTACGGAATATTACGATTACCGCCTTTTCCTATTCAGGCGAACCCGATCCCTGATATCTCATTCATAGGGGAATTGCCTCCCCCGCCCCCAGTTCTCCGAAAAACAGCATCGTTTTTCAGGACAAACTTGGACAAGGCTTAAGTTTTGTTTTTGTTCCGGTTTAATATCGGTGTTAGCCCGGTTCAAAAAATCTATCAAAACCCTCTATTCACTTCCACTGCCCTTTCATAATCGCGCCCAGGTTATCTATGTCTGTGTCAACCTCAGTTTCGCACGCTCCCCAAACTCAGGCCGATCCGATGCTGCCCCCCAGTGACTCTCGGCAGCGGGTCGCGGACTTTATGAAGCACATCCAAGACAGCATTTGCGCGGGCTTGGAAGTGGCAGACGGTGAGGGTAAGTTCCGTGAAGATTCCTGGGAGCGGGAAGAAGGCGGCGGTGGTCGCTCCCGTGTGATGCGCGAAGGTAACGTGCTGGAGCAGGGTGGTGTGAACTTCTCAGAAGTTTGGGGAACCCAGTTGCCCCCCTCCATCATTACCCAACGCCCTGAGGCCGCAGGCCATGGCTTTTTTGCGACAGGGACTTCCCTGGTGTTGCACCCCCGCAACCCCTACGTGCCCACGGTGCACCTCAACTACCGTTACTTTGAAGCCGGTCCGGTTTGGTGGTTTGGTGGCGGCATTGACCTCACCCCCTACTATCCCTTCGCTGAAGATGCCGTTCATTTCCACACCACCCTCAAGAACGCCTGCGACAAGCACCATCCAGAGTACTACCCCACCTTCAAGCGTTGGTGTGATGAGTATTTCCATCTGAAGCACCGGGGTGAGTCTCGCGGGATTGGTGGCATTTTCTTTGACTACCAAGATGCCCACGGCAAGCTCTACGGCGGTTCTAATTCCTGTGGTGAAGCGGCGGCCTACAGCAATAGCCTGGGCGCAACGGTCCCCCGCACCTGGGAAGAGCTATTCAGCTTTGTCCAAACCTGTGGCGATGCCTTCTTGGATGCCTATGTGCCCATTGTGGAGCGCCGGAAGAACATGGAATATGGCGATCGGGAGCGTCAGTTCCAGCTCTATCGCCGGGGCCGTTATGTGGAATTTAACTTGGTCTACGATCGGGGCACCATTTTCGGTCTCCAAACCCAAGGCCGCACAGAATCGATCCTGATGTCCCTGCCGCCCCTGGTCCGTTGGGAATATTGCTACGAGCCGGAACCGGGCAGCCATGAGGCCGAACTCTACAGCACCTACCTCAAGCCCCAGGACTGGGTGAATTACAAGGCTTAACTCACCGCCCGCAAGATTTGGACTCAGTGTCTCTCTGCTCAGCAGGGGGGCACTTTGTCTTTGCGGGGTGCTGTCACAGTCCCTCGCCCGTGCTGGGAG
>JBMTWK010000694.1:0-2268 GCA_049452395.1 Prochlorothrix sp.
GGATAGAGCAACCGCCTTCTAAGCGGTCGGTCACAGGTTCGAGCCCTGTCTGGAGCGTTACCCTTACTGTACGAAAGTAGACCGGTTTCCCTAGAGCACCAATGGCAGATGTTCGTGTAATGGGATACTGTATGCATTAAATACCCGATCGCTGTGTAGGGAGTGTAGGGGTGAGCCAGCTAGAGCATATTGGAGAAATTGAGAAGAGACTGTGGGAGGCGGCGGATACCCTACGGGCCAATTCTGGATGTGCCAGCAATGAGTATTTTCTGCCGGTGATGGGGTTGTTGTTTTTGCGTCATGCCTACAGTCGTTTTTTGCGGGTGAAGCGGGAGGTTGAGCCAACGTTGCCCAATCGGGGGGGCAAAACCAGAGCTTTGACGAAGGTCGATTTTGCGGCGAAGGGGGCGATTTTTCTTCAGCCAGAATCTCAGTACGACTATTTGGTGGGGTTGCCAGCGGAGCAAGATCGGGCAGAAGCGATCGCTAAGGCCATGACGTTGATTGAGGAGGATTATGAGCCACTGCGGGGGCAGCTACCCAAGCAGGAATACGCGGATATTGAGAGTGATGTGCTGAAGCAACTTCTGGATAAGTTGGATCCAGAGGCATTGAAGAAGGTGGATGGAGATATATTCGGGCGGATTTATGAATATTTCTTGACCAAATTTGCAGACCAGGATGCCCATGATCGCGGAGAATTTTTCACGCCGATTTCCCTGGTATCGCTAATTGCGAATGTGCTGGAACCTACGCGGGGAGTTGTGCTGGATCCGGCCTGTGGGTCGGGGGGAATGTTTGTTCAGAGTGCGCGGCTAGTGGACAATCCCCAGGAGCTAACCTTTGTGGGGCTAGAGAAAAACGCGACGACGATTCGGTTGGCGAAGATGAATCTTGCGGTGCATGGGCTGGAAGGCAGTATTCAGGAAGAAAACACCTACTACACCAATAAGACCGACCTGATTGGACAAGCCAGTTATGTGATGGCCAATCCACCCTTTAATATGTATGAGGTGGACTCAACCAAGGTAGAAAGCGATGCTCGGTTGCCCTTTGGTTTACCGGGGGTGAACAAGAATAAGAAGGTGTCCAACGGAAATTATCTCTGGATTAGCTATTTTTACACCTATTTAAATGAGCAGGGGCGGGCGGGGTTTGTGATGTCGTCTCAGGCTTCCAGTGCGGGGCGGGATGAGGGCAAGGTGCGCCAAAAGCTGATCGAGACGGGGGATGTGGACATTATGATCGCCATCCGTAACAACTTTTTCTATACCCGATCGGTGCCCTGTGAGTTGTGGTTTTTCGATCGCGCTAAGCCGGAAGCGATGCGGGATAAGGTGTTGATGATTGATGCTCGGCAGATTTACCGCCAGGTGACACGAAAGATTTTTGATTTTAGCCCGGAGCAGCAAAGTAATATTCTCTCGATCGTTTGGCTGTATCGGGGACAGTCCGATCGCTTTTTGGAATTGGCCTTTAGCTATGCTGACCGGATGTTGAGGGAAGGGGTGGATGGTGAGGCGCTATTGAAGGAGTACGAGGAAGCGATCGCTACGGTGCGGGAACAGGTGGAGCCATTTTTGCAGCAACAACACCCGCAGGATGAGCTATGGCTAGAGTTCCAGGAAGCGACTAAGACCCAGAAGCAGGACGGGGCAAGCTTTAGTGACAAAATTACCCAAACCCAACCTCCTGCAAAAACAGCAGCGGCCTTGGGGGCATTTGTGGAGATGATGCAGCCCATCGCGGAACAGTCGCGGGATTTGGTGAAGCAGGTGGATCTGGTCTATAAACTGGCGGGGCGGCTAGTGGAGCGCTGCGAAGGGGAACTGAAGGCGAAAGACTACGAAGAGAAGACCTTGAAGGCTAAGAATGGTAAAAATGGTACGGTTTCTGCCTTGTGGAACAGTCGAGCCGTTAAGGCAGCGTTGAAAGCATTGGATGAGTCCCGCCAAGGGGCAGTGAACCAGTTAAAACAGGTGCGCTATTTCTTCCGGCAGGTGCAGTGGTTAATGGTGCGGTTCCCGGATGGGGAGTTGCGAGATGTGGAAGGGCTGGTGAAACTGGTGGATCGGGCGGAGCTTAAAGCCAATGATTGGAGCTTGACACCGGGGCGCTATGTGGGAGTAGCACCGGAGGCGGTGGATGAGGATTTTGATTTTGAAGAAGCGTTGCGGGAAATCCATGTGGAGCTTCAGGATTTAAATGCTGAGGCGGTGGAGTTAGCAGCGCAAATTGCTAAGAATTTTGAGGAGTTGGGGGTATGAA
>JBMTWK010000695.1:0-2255 GCA_049452395.1 Prochlorothrix sp.
TCTCCACATACTGTAACCATTGTGTCAATAGCCTTCCAGATGCGCTTACCCTGCTACCCCAGCCCCTCTTGAGCCAGTTGTTTCAACAGTGCCAAGATCTCGTCCAAACCGTTCATCAAACCGGATTGCGCTTAGTTCGCAGTGTGCAACCCCTCGTCTCGCAGACGGAAGCTGAGTTGCAGTCCTTGGCCCAAACGATCGCCCTGGGTGCAGCACGGGACGATGGCCGCAACCAAGCCTACCTCTTGGGTCATACCCTGCCCCAGGACTATGACACCGCTACCCCTCAACAACAGGCTGTGCTCACCCTACTGGCTGCTCAGCAATTGCTCCAAAAGATGACCCTCACCCTCTCGCCCCAGTTGCCGCAGCAAGCGCAAAGCTGGGAAACAGAAGCGGGAGTGGTGGAGGTGACTGCCACCTATACAGAGTCCTCCACAACGTCCCGGCCCGGTCCCGGCAAACTGGAATTGTGTGCAAAGCTGCCCCTCGGTGGGCAAATCAGTTGCCAAGGTCAGGAAAACCTGTGGCGGGCTGAGCGAGGGATGGCGGGCGAGATTAGCCTGGTGGTGCCCAGTGTTCCCCCGGCGCAAGCCTATGGTGTGGACATTTGGCTGGAAGGCTGCACCGCACCGCTGAAACTGCTGGTCCAAGTGGTGACGGAAGACTAAACGTCGAAGGTAATACCCAAAGAGCGTTTGGGTTGAGTGCCTCTCACTTTGGAAGAATCCCGGTAGGGGTCACGCCTCCGTGCCACCCTTTTCGCGCAAAACCAGGGCAACCACGGGGGGATTGCCTCTACCGAAGCGGTTAACCTGCCAAGGTGAGAGGGTCCCTTTGGGTTTACGAAGGAGTAGGGTGGGCGCTGTGCTCACCCTATTTTTTTGCGTTCTAGCCAAATTTGGCGGTGATGCGGGCCATGGCTTCCTCAACGTTGGCGCGGCTATTGAAGGCGGAAATGCGGAAGTAGCCTTCCCCAGCAGCCCCAAAGCCCGATCCAGGCGTTCCGACTACGTTGCAGGTGTGGAGCAACTTGTCGAAGAAATCCCAGCTAGAGAGATTATCGGGGGTCTTAACCCAGACATAGGGGGCATTGACCCCGCCATAGGTGCTAATTCCCACGCTATTAAGCTGGTCGCAGATAATTTTGGCGTTTTCCAGGTAGAAACTGATCAAGGCTTGGGTTTGGGCTTGGCCTTCGGGGGAGTAGACGGCTTCGGCTCCGCGCTGGACGATGTAGGAAACCCCGTTGAATTTGGTGGACTGGCGGCGATTCCAGAGGGGCCAAATTTCGGTCAGGGTGCCGTCGCTGGTTTTGCCTTTGAGGGATTTGGGCACAACGGTGAGGGCGCAGCGAGTGCCGGTAAAGCCTGCGTTTTTGGAAAAGGAGCGGAATTCGATCGCGCAGTCCCGCGCCCCTTCAATTTCATAGATGGAGTGGGGAATTTCGGGGTCGGTGATGAAGGCTTCGTAGGCGGCATCGAAGAGAATCAGCGAACCATTCTCGCGGGCATAGTTGACCCAGGTTTGAAGGGTGTCGCGGCTGGCGACGGCTCCGGTGGGGTTGTTGGGAAAGCAGAGGTAGATGACATCGACGGGCCGATCGGGCAGGGGAGCGATGAAGTTATTGTCGGCGGACATGGGCAGATAAACGAGGCCGCCATATTTGCCGCTGTCGTCCCCAGGGCCGGTATTGCCCGCCATGACGTTGGTGTCTACATAGACGGGATAGACGGGGTCGGTGACGGCGATCGTGTTGTCGCTGCCCAAAATATCCAAAATGTTGCCCGTGTCGCACTTGGAGCCGTCGGACACAAAGATTTCCGACGCATCCACTTCACAGCCCCGACTCTGGAAGTCCTGGGCGGCAATTTTTTCCCGCAGCCAGCCGTAGCCCTGTTCGGGTCCGTAGCCTTTGAAACGATCGCGATCGCCCATGTCCTCCACCGCTTGGATCATGGCAGCGCGGCAGGCTTCCGGCAGGGGTTCGGTTACGTCGCCAATGCCGAGCTTGATGATGGGGGCTTCGGGGTTGGCTTGGGCAAAGGCGTTGACGCGGCGGGCGATTTCGGGGAAGAGGTATCCGGCTTTGAGTTTGAGGTAGTTGTCGTTAATGCGAACCATGGGGTTGAGAGGGGGAAGATTAGGGAGGACGATGAATACAGGTCAATACAAGTCAAGCAAAGGAGGGCCGATCGGGGTCCAGCCGCCGATCGCTCCAATATTTCAGCCTACCAGGAAGGGGGGAGGGTCTG
>JBMTWK010000696.1:0-2252 GCA_049452395.1 Prochlorothrix sp.
CCCCGCGATCGAGATTTGGCAGTCCGGTTTCCGTCAACGCCTCAAAGGGGATAGCAATCCCCAAGGTGCAGTCCCAGCACGCAGTCTCAAGGTGCAATCCCAGCGTGCAATCTGGGTGCATCCCACTTTAGAAAAATCTCGGTAGGGGTCGTGCCCCCGTGCCGACCCTCTTCGGCCCAAAGCCAGGGCAACCACGGGGGGTTTGCCCCGACCCGTTCGGTTAAATCGCTACAGTGGGATGCTCCCGACCTGGGTTGGTTCTTTTCCCTTCTGCTTTGCCCTTTATTCCTATGCCGTGCCGTGTTAACCCAAGTTTTGTACGAGTCGGACCTGAAAACCTTTAAATTCTGGTTTGCGGATGCGATCCAGGATGGTACCCACTATCAAAATGAGCTGTTTTGTCGTTTAGCGCGTTATCCCTTGCGCGATCGGGCGATCGCCTACCAACTCAGTTGCCGCCTGGGTCAGCGGGGCTGTTCGGTACTGCTGTCCATTGGCTCCACAGACTGTGGCCTGTGGGGGGCACTGCGCGATCCCATGACCCATGCCATTTTGGTCGGCTCTACCTCCTTAACCCTAAATTCAACCCCCCTCACTGCAAGCCCCCTCACCTCAACCCCAACCCCAGAGCGAGTTTCCCCCCAACCGGCGGAGTTTGCAGAGGCGATCGCGCTGGGCCCCAGCAGCCCCCCCAGGCTCCACCCCTAGGGGAAACGGAGGAGGCTAGCCCTGGCATAAACCCTGGCTTATCGATTGACGGGCTATAAATTGACGGCTAGGGTCAGTTCTCGTCACATATAGAGTTGGAAGCTACTCTTCCAGATATTTTTGTGGGGAGATCAACGTTCATGGGACCATTTCGTCCTACCTCAAAAGTGGTGCTTTGGATTGTGCTGGGCCTTCTAGCGTTTGTCGTGGGCTTGCGGCTCCATCAGGGGCAACTGGAGCGTCCGGGTTTCCAGGCGGCGCAATCTCAACAACAACTTCAGGCCACTCCTGTGTCACCCTCCTCCACACCCCTTGCGACAGAGCTAGAAGCCTTGGCCGCACCGTCTGTGACCCCCATGGAAGCCTTTGAGGCTCCGCCGACCCAAGCTACTCAGGCTTCCCCTGAGGCGGTTGCCCCAGCAACTTCCCCGGCTATTGCCCAGTCTGCGCCCACAGCAGCCCTGAGCCAATCTGCCCCCGCCCCCACCCAGGCCCAACTGGCCCAGGCCATGGCGACTCCGCCCTACGAAATTTTGTGGGCCGATCCCACCAACTATGGCGATCGCTACAGCACGGATATTGATGGCAACCCGGTCTATAACCAGCCGATTATTGTGCTCCACGAGACCGTATACTCGGCGGACTCTGCCATTAACTTTTTTCGCACGCTCCACCCTGATGAGGGCGATCAGGCCAGCTACCACACGTTGATCCGCCTGAATGGCACGGTGATTTATATGGTGCCGCCAGAGAAGCGGGCCTATGGGGCGGGAAATTCGGTTTTTGTGGGACCGAATGGGTCTGAAACCGTGAAAACCCATCAGCGCTATCCGCCTTCGGTCAATAACTTTGCCTACCATGTGTCCTTAGAAACGCCCTATGATGGCCAGGATGATGAGGTGGAGCACAGTGGCTATACGGAGGAGCAATATCGGTCTTTGGCGTGGTTAATTGCCCAAAGCACGGTGCCGGACTACCGCATTACCACCCATCGCGAGGTCGATCGATCGGAGTCTCGGATTGATCCCCGCAGCTTCGATCGCCAGAAATTTTTTACTTTGCTGCACCAACTGCGCGGAGTCCGTTAGCGGCAGCTTGGTGGCCCGTTTGCAGCCGTCACCCCTCGCAAGTCACCCCTCGCAAGTCATCCCTCGCAACACTGTGCCGATTATCTTGGCCCCTGGGGTTCACCCCCCCGACCTCACGGAAGGCTTCTGCCGAGATTTCCAGGCAACCTGGCCTGCGGCGGTTCCTCGGCCTCCCCTCTGGGTTGTGCCGCCGACGGTGCCCCCCTTTTCCCCCTGTCACCACTGGCGGTGGCTGCAAGAGCAGGTGCTGGCTAGCCCTCACCCCCCGGCCCCCTCTCCCAGAACGGGCGAGGGGGAGTTGGATAGTCTTGACCCTCTGGCTTCCTTTTCCAGGACGGGCGAGGGGGAGTTGGATGGCCCTCACCCCCCGGCCCCCTCTCCCAGGACGGGCGAGGGGGAGTTGGAACGATACCAGTCTCTTAGCCCCTCTCCCTTAGGGAGAGGGGTTGGGGTGAG
>JBMTWK010000697.1:0-2243 GCA_049452395.1 Prochlorothrix sp.
GTGTGGATCCAGATGGTGGGGCGGAGGGGGGCTTGGGCGAGGGGTTTGGCGAGGGGGTGGCTGGGGGGTAGGGGGTCAAGGGGCGATCGATCGCTCCAGGATTTCACCTCCTGAAGGGCATCAATGGCATTGGTCAAAATTTGCAAAAACACCTGGTTGAGTTCGCTGGGGTAGCATTCCACCAGGGGTAGCTCTCCATAGAGTTGGTGCAGGGTAATGGTGGGGTGGGCGGTATGGAGGCGGTTGGCCATCACCATGAGGGTGGCGGCTAGGTTTTCGTGGAGATCGACGGGTTTGAGGTCTGACTCATCCAGGTGGGAAAACTGGCGCAGGGAGAGGACGATGGATTGGATGCGCTCGGTGCCCCGCCGGAGGGAGGTCAAAATGGCTTTGAGATCTTGCTTGAGGAAGGGGAGATCGAGGACGGTTTCCCGTTGTTGGATTTCTGTGGGGGGTTGGGGATAGGTGGTTTGGTAGAGGGCGAGGAGATCGAGTAGGTCTTGGCCGTAGTCTTCGAGGTGTTTGAGGTTGCCGTGGATGAAGTTGACGGGGTTGTTAATTTCGTGGGCAATGCCTGCGACCATCCGCCCTAGGCTAGACATTTTTTCGGTTTGGATTAATTGGACCTGGGTTTGGTGCAAATCTTGGAGGGCTTGGGTGAGGGCGGCGGATTTGGCCCGTTCGCGGGTTTCGCTTTGGCGCAGTTCGGCTTCGACTTCAATGCGCTGCTTGATTTCGGTTTCGAGGCGATCGTAGAGGGCCAGTTGATTAAAGACGGATTCAAAGGTTTGGGCGAGGAAGCGAATTTCGTTGGTGGGGAGCTGGGCATTGAGGTGAAAGTCGCCGGTTTCTTGGCTGTGGCGCACGGCCCAGTCCAATTCCTCCAGGGGGGCTAGGACTTGGCGTTGGAGCAGGATGGCCATGACGATCAAAATCAGCAACATGCCGCCGCCGAGGGTGGCGCTAGAGGCGAGAAGGGTGCGGCGGGCTTCGTATTGGAGGGGGCGGAGGTCCAGCACAACAACGGCGGCCCCGATCGTCGAATTTTGGGCATCGCTGAGGCTGGCCCATTGGAAAGGCAAAACTTGGACAATGACGGGAATGCCTTCTAGGGTGAGGGTAGCGCTATATTCTGCGTTTTGGGCGAGGGCAGATTGGACGAGGCTGCTAATTTGGGGCTGAACTTCTTGGTAGGGTCGGTAGATGGCTGTGATGCGGCTGTGGGCAATGACGGTGCCCTGGGCATCGACGATCGCCACGTCTTCAACATCGGGTAAGTTGGCATACTGGCTCACGACCTGGCTCAGCAGGCTGTTGTAGCTCACCTCAATCAGCCCAGCCGTTGCGACTTGAAGCCCTTGGCTAATGGACTGGGCACGGCGCTGAATTTGCCATTGCAAGTCGCGTGCAATCAGCGCATAGTTCACGCTGAGGGTAATTGCACCAACGGTGAGCCAGGAGAGGCTAAAGCCGCTGAGAAGACGGCGGGAGAGACGGCTGCGAAAAAAACGGGAAGTGCCCACTGTATTGCTTAAATATCGTTGAATAGGTTCCATCTCACCGGGGGGGGTGGGACAGGCCGGTGAGGCTAATCCCACAGGGGGTCTGGTTTGGGTTCTTCCACGGTGAAATACACCTGTTGGCTTGGGAGAGGGGTGGGCCGCTGGGGCTTGTCCTCAAGTGGTTGGGGTTATGGGCGGTGGGGTTGGGTGGGTCCATCCCAACTTTGGACGGGCCAGAGGCTCCTCCCACCCAAAAGGTTGTTGCGGGATAGCCGGACCGGCTGTCCAGAGGCGAAAGTGGGATAGGCCCAGGGAGCCTGAGACTGTCTACAGTCTGTTGCTAGGGGGAAGCGGAAAAAGTCAAGATTTTGCAAACTCCTTTGGTTTTATCGGGTTTAGACCTCAATTGCGAGGGTTAGGATACTGGCTCTAGATCCGTTTTGCAGGAAATATCGTGTTCCCGCTGAAGTGTTCCCCAGTCCGGGGCTAGGGTTAGCGTGGTTGCTGGTCAGGCTGGGGGCAAGGGCTTGTAAATCTGCCCTAGGGGCTTACCATAGTCAGTTGGGGCTGTCTGACTTTGGTGGGAGGTGAGAGATAATGGGCTGGAGGTCGGGAGCATCCCACTTTAGCGATTTAACCGACCTGGTAGGGGCAAACCCCCCGTGGTTGCCGCTGCCAAAAAGCTTTGATCGGGGCCGAAGAGGGTCGGCACGGGGGCACGACCCCTACCAAGCTTCTTCT
>JBMTWK010000698.1:0-2243 GCA_049452395.1 Prochlorothrix sp.
GTTGGTGGTGGTGGCGAGGTGGTAGACCGGGGTGGGCAGCGATCGTCGCCAGGTCTGTTGCCAAGGGCGGTAGTCGGGCAGGGCTGGGGGCGGAAGAAACCAGGTGGGATGGGCCGAGATCAGCGGCTGCATTTGCTGGGCCGCTTCGTCTAGGGCAACCAGCATTTCCTGGGCTGACTGGAAGCGGCGGGCGGGCAATTTTTGCAGTGCCCTTTCCAGCACCGACTGCAAGGGCAGGGGCACGGTTTCGGGAATGGTGAGCGATCGGTTGAGGTGGGCGGTCATCAGCTCCATGGGTGTGCCCGAAAAGGGGCGCGACCCCACCAAAAATTCGTATAAAATCACCCCCACGGCATAGAGGTCTGCATTGGCATGGTATTGGCCATAGAACCGCTCTGGGGCCATGTAGGCGGGCGATCCCGTTGAGCCACTCCCGGCCCGGTTTTCCTGGCTCAGGCGGGCAATGCCGAAGTCCGTAATTTGGCAAATCCAGCCCGAAGCCTTGAGGCGCAGCAGAATATTTTCGGGTTTGATGTCGCAGTGGATGACCCCGCGCTGGTGAGCATGGTCCAGGCCCATCAGGATCTCGCGGGTAAGCTGAAGGCTCTGGCCTAGGCTGAGGGGATGTTCTCCCTCCATCAAGCTCCGCAGGGTTCCCCCTTCGCAGTAGTCCATGACCAGATAGCGACCGGTGGCGGTGTGCTCTAGGGCTTGGCATCCGGCAATGTTGGGGTGGCGCAAACTGAGCAGAAACCGCAACTCCCGCAAAAACTGATGGGTGGGGAAGCGGCGGTGATCCAGGGCTTTGAGGGCAAATAACCGGCCTGTTTTGCGGTGGGCTGCACAGTAGACCTTGCCAAACTGCCCTTGGCCCACTAAACCCAGGACACGGTATTTAGAGCGTAGAATCCGGCGGCTGGGAAACTTGGGAGTCACGGCATTGGTTAGGGGGAGGGGGGATGTTGGCGGGTTGGTTTGAGGCGGGAATCTTTGGGTTCAATTGTAGGGTTCTTTTAAGCGCTCATTTTCCCATGGTTGACTAGATTTAGAAACCGATCGGGTCATCGCAGTCGGGTTGCAGTCGGGTTGCAGTCGGGTTGCAGTCGGGTAGGGGCTGCCGTAGGCTAGCGACTCTTTCCGACAGATTCCGACAGACCTCGGCACTTCAGTCTGCAATCCTGGTCTCTCTCTTTCAGGACAAGATCGGTAAAATCCGCGAAATCTCCAAGGCTATTTTGTCATTGCTGTTTTGTCGTTACTGTTTTGTCGTTGCGGGTCTTTTATGTTCTTTTTTCTGTCGAAATTTCTGCCGCTCTTTTGTTATCCCCTGGGTTTGGCCTGTGGCTTAGTGGGGGCGGCGATCGTGGTTTTGGGGCGGTGGCCTCGATTGGCGCGGGGCCTGTTGGCAACGGCGCTGGGGGTGTTGTGGCTGAGTAGTACCCCTTGGGCGGTGCGGGCGGTGGTGGGGAGCTTGGAGCAGCCCTTTCGATCGGCCAGTGCCCTAGAGACCCTCCCCCCGGCGGGGGCGATCGTGATCCTAGGGGGGGCAACGGCAGGGGCACTGCCGCCGCGATCGTACCCAGAAATGGGAGAGGCGGGCGATCGGGTGGTCCATGGGGCGCGGCTGTATCAGGCCGGGAAAGCGCCTTGGATTGTCCTGAGCGGGGGGCGGGTGCAGTGGCAGGCCCAAGGGCAAGCTGGGGGATCGGGAGGAGCCGGGGCGATCGGCGCACAACCCGCAACGGCGATCGCCTCCGAGGCCGAAGACATGGCGACTCTACTCCAGGCTTGGGGCATCCCCGATCGTGCCCTCCTGCTAGAGACCCAATCCCTCAACACCCGCCAAAACGCCCTCAACACCGCCCAAATCCTCAAAGACCACCAAATTCAGCAAATTTTGCTCGTCACCTCCGCCCTGCACATGCCCCGCGCCCTAGGAGTCTTCCAGACCGTTGGAGAAGAATTTGGCTTTGAGGTCGTCCCGGCTCCGACGGATTTTTGGATTGAGTTGCCGGGGAGCCTGGGCTGGAGTTGGCAGGAAGCTGTGGTGAACCTGTTGCCCGATGCCGATAATCAGCAGCGGCTGAGCCGGGGGCTAAAGGAATGGCTAGGCTTTTGGGTCTATCGAGCGCGGGGCTGGCTCTAGGGGGAATCGTTAATAAATGTATAGACTTTGTTAAAATTATTGTGCTGGATGGACTGCGCTGCCCCGTGGCTCCCCGAATCGCGAGAACGCTGGACTT
>JBMTWK010000699.1:0-2240 GCA_049452395.1 Prochlorothrix sp.
AGAGTATCGCGATCGGGCCGAACTCAGGGCGAAAACCCACTCCTACGGGGGTTGGGGGGTTACATCGGGGAGGGATCGGGGATGAGCTGCACTTGGCCCGTGGCGGCAGCTTGTTGGGCAGCGGCGGCAATCTGGAGGGCATAGAGGCTGGCAAAGGCCGAGACATAGAGGGGCTTCTCCTCCAGCAGATAGGCCACCACCGCCTCTGTATCCTGGGCAAATAACCCCCGCCGACCACCCACCTCGATCGCGGTTTCCCCCGCCGCCGTTACCAACACCGCCTGATCGCCATCGTAGCGCAGCGCCCCCGTTTCCCCTTGAATTTCCAAATAGCGCTCATCTCGCCACAGCGCTTCCCCTTTGCCATAGGTCACCGTAGCCAGGGTGCCATTTTGGAAGAAAAGCTGGGCCGTACAGAGGCAGGTGCTGAAGCGATCGGCGCTGGGGTCGATCGGGGAGTTTCCGGTAAGGGCTGGGCTAGCAACTGGGCTGGAGGCTGGATCGGGGGCTAGGCCGATCGGGGAGTCTGTAACAGGCCAAAATCGGGCTTGGCAACTGACCGAGGCCACCGGCCCCAGCACATCCGTGAGGCGGTGGATGCGGGAAACCGCCCCAATCAAGGGAAAGCCAAACTGACTGCGGCGATAGGTCCAACGATCGGGGGCGGGCCGATCGACCTTGACCGTGGCATGGCGCACCCAGTGGGGCGTACCCAATTGGGCCAAATGCTGCTTCAGGCTCTGGTGCCAGCCCCCCAGTAGCTCAATGTGTTCCACATGGAGAAGGCGGCGCTGGGCTTGGGCCAGGGCGATTAACTCAGCGGCTTCTGTCGCGTCCAGGCTCAGGGGATAGTCTACGATGACATGCAGCCCCCGATCGAGGGCGGCTCGGACCAGGGGGCCATGGTGGGCGTTAACCGTGGCAATCACCACCAAATCCAGATTGGGCTGGTCTAACAAAGCTTCTGGGGTATAGGCCGCAACCCCCAAGGTCGCCGCAAAGGCAGCGGTATGCTCCGGCGATCGGCCCCCAATCCCCACCAACTGACAGCGGGGGTTTTCGAGCAGGGCGCTAGCCCGTGCCTTAGCGGCGTAGCCCGTGCCCAAAATTCCCACGGCGATCGGGCGATCGCGGGGGGGTCGATCGATCGGCCAAAAGCGATGCTCCCATTGATTATTGCGAAATATAATCATTGTTAATGTTGATAGTTTGGCGATTTTTAGGGGATTTAAGCCGGAACAACAGCGCCAGATCCCAGGAAATCACCCTTGAGACTCAAGCTGTCTTTATCTTCATCGGGAATGAGCGTCAAGAAACAGTTGCCCATAAAGTGATTAGAAAAATTAATTTAATCCGGGTTCCATAACGTCTTTGCTAATTGACGGTTTTCCACAGCAGTTTTTTGCGTAGTATTGCACTTGGATGATCTGAGGACGGTCAGGACTGTCCATGGGGTCAGCTTGCCGTTTGATGAGCTAATAACCCTGCTGCGGACCGAGGGGGGTGGGCACTGCGCCAGTCCCTAAGCCCCGTAGACTCAGGGATGTGGCCACTTTAACTGTGATTTATTAAGAGGAACACAACTCATGGCGACTTATAAGGTTACCCTGAAGACCCCCGATGGCGACAAGGAACTCCAGGTACCCGACGATAAGTATATTCTGGACGAAGCTGAAGATCAGGGCTTAGACCTGCCCTACTCCTGCCGTGCGGGCGCTTGCTCCACCTGTGCAGGTAAGCTGGTGTCTGGCACCGTGGATCAAAGTGATCAGTCCTTCCTGGACGATGATCAAATTGAAGCTGGCTACGTGCTGACCTGTGTGGCTTATCCTTCCTCTGACTGTGTGATCGAAACCCACAAGGAAGAAGATCTGTACTAAGGCTTTTTCAAAGTTCTGAGGGGGGGCGTAGGTTGCCCAAGCCTTCTACGCCCCGCCCCCTGCGCATGGTATTGGCTCTGTTTTGAAGAGGTCCAATGCTGTGCGGTTTTTTTTGGGTTTTTTCGGGACCGTCCCCCAGGGTTGCCCCGAATTGGTTTTGGGAATTGGTTTTGGGCAGTGGTTTTAGCAATAAGTTTTGGCAATAACTCCCCGACGAAAATCACTCCCCCGACGCAATTGCATCGCCTGCCCCAGGGTGCATCCCACTTTAGAAGAAGCTTGGTAGGGGTCGTGCCCCCGTGCCAACCCTCTTCGGCCCCAATCAAAGTTTTTGGGCAGGGCAACCACAGGGGGTTTGCC
>JBMTWK010000700.1:0-2232 GCA_049452395.1 Prochlorothrix sp.
GCAAAACCCACGCCTAGGGAAGAAGCACGCCACTGGCAATCATTGCCCTTATTTTGACCCAAATTTGAGATTTGTCTGCGACCCGTAACAAAGCGTGTTATAGTGGAATCTGGCTCGGACCCATGCGATCGCAACGCCCAAACCTTGTCAGGACCGGAAGGTAGCAGCAACACGGGATGCTTGAGATAGGCGTGGAATTCGGGCCTCCTTCATTTTGGCCGCCCTTGGGTAACCCTGGGTCACTGTTGCGAATCCCTTCACTGCAACAATTCCCCCCAGCCCACCCCCTAAACAATACCTGGCCCCTTAACCCATCCTCTCAACCCCCTACAGCGCCGTTGTTTCAGCTTGGCCCTGTCGGTTAACCGCCATAGACTTTTTCTGAGAATTCGCTACAGTGCAAACAGAACGCTTGCACTTTGATTGTGGTGATTTCTGGAGACGACTCACCCTCCAGAGGCCAACCTACTGTGTCTGAGATTGTCCGCAAAGGGCAAGCAGTATGAAGTATTTTGGAGATTAACCTTTTATGGCAAGCCTAAGCGATGTGATGAAAAAAGCGCTGTACCTGGGTGTTGGGATCGCCTCCTACACCGGGTCTAAGGCAGCGGACACCGTAGCAGAACTGCGGGGTAAGGTCAAAGACTTGGCGGAAGATCTAATCCGGCAAGGGGAGATGACGCGGGAAGAGGTCCGGACCCTGATGGAAGACCTGCTCAAGCAAGGGGAAATGACCACCGAAGAAGCCCGCCGCATGGTGGAAGACATTATTGCCCAAGCTCAGCAAACCGTTGAGGCGGAATTAGCCGATCTTCAGGCGAAAGCAGACAATAAAGAAGAAAAACGGGAACCGCGCCCGATCGAAATCGACACCGAAGACGACGAAGCCAACAGCCCTGCTGCCGATGCTCTAACCACGCCAACCCCGGCCAACCCCAGCCCAGGATCCACCAGCAGCGAAGCGGAAGTCGTCGCCCAACTGCGCCAACAAGTTGCCAATCTGCGCCAAGAGTTAGAACAGCTCCAAAAAGGCTAGGGCGATCGTGAGAGGGCTGCGGGCTACAAACCCCAGTGGCACCAGTACAGAGGGCAACAATATCTGGGACCATCTCAACTTTGGCAGTTTAACCCGATGCGGTAGGGGCAAACCCCCCGTGGTTGCCCTGGTTTTGGTCCCATAGAGGGAAACCACTAGAGGGAAACCACCACGACCCCTAGAACGGTTCTGCTCCGGTGAAATGTTTTCCCCAGCGCTGCCATGGATGCCTAGAAAGCTGGATCCGCTGGGGGTCGCTGGGGGTCACTAGGGCCGATCGCGCCCGATCGCACCCGCTACGATCGAGAGGTTGCCGCGATCGGAGATTAACCATAAAATTAACTTAAGATTTTTTCATTTTTCCTTTGACTTTCCTGCAACTTCATTGCTGCGGCTCAATTTCTGCTTAAAAAAGTTGTTTTTGCAAGGTTGCCCCCTATGCCATGTCTGCTGTAAAGCCTGCTGTCCTTTTGGTGGACGGCTATAACATCATTGGAATTTGTCCCCAACTCCAGAAAGTCCGCGATCGCAAAGGACTGGAAGAAGCCCGTCGCCAACTGATCGAGGCTCTCGCCAACTACAGCGCCTTCCATGGCCACGAAACTGAAATCGTCTTTGACTCCCACTACCAAAACACCTGGGGCAGCCAAGAACGGGTCACCACCGACCTCCAAGTGTCCTATACCGAATATGGCCAAACCGCCGACAGTTACATTGAGCGCAGTTGTGCCCTCTTCTTCCGCGAAGATCTGCGGCGGTTCCAAAAGCGTCTCATTGTCGCAACGTCCGATCGCGCCCAGTGGCTAACTGCGGTGGGTTATGGCGCAGAATGGATGTCTGCCCTGCGTTTAGCCCAAGATACCGGCCTAACCCAAGTCGCCGCACGGCAACACCACCAGCCTACCAAGCCCTCTAACCGGCGCTTCCTGTCTAGCTCGATCGATGCCAGCTCCCGCGCTAAGCTTGCCGATCTACGCCAAGCCCTTCTGCAAGAAGGCCGCTAACCGGGCCGCTAACCAGGCTACTCATAAGGCCGCTCACTCCGATCGCAGCACCGTCCCCCACAATCCCTCAGTTTTTTTCCCCTAAGGGATTGACACAGAAAATCCCCAAAGTTATAGTATTAAAGCTGCAATCCTCAGTAGCTCAGTGGTAGAGCGGTCGGCTGTTAACCGATTGGTCGCAGGTTCGAATCC
>JBMTWK010000701.1:0-2229 GCA_049452395.1 Prochlorothrix sp.
AGGGCTTCTTCGGCCCGTAGGCCCGACTGGACCCGCCAGAGACCGGCATAAACCCCATTGAGGGCCAGGAGTTGCTCATGGGTGCCCTGTTCAACGAGGTGGCCCAGTTCCATGACGTAGATGCGATCGGCGTGGCGAATCGTGGATAAACGGTGGGCAATGGCAATAGTCGTGCGATTTTCCGTAATATGATCTAGCGATCGCTGAATAGCAGCTTCAGTTTCATTATCCACCGCACTGGTGGCCTCATCCAAAATCAGAATCGGCGGATCCTTCAGCAAGGCACGGGCGATCGCCAGCCGTTGCCGCTGCCCGCCGGAGAGCTTCTGCCCCCGTTCGCCGACGATCGTGTCGTAACCCTGGGGTAAGGTCTCAATAAAACCATGGGCTTCCGCTAGTTTTGCCGCTTCCTGCACCTGGGCATCCGTCGCCCCAAAGCTGCCATAGCGGATATTATCCGCCACCGTCCCATGGAACAAAAAGACATCTTGGCTCACCCAGCCCACGCAGCGCCGCAAATCCCGCAGATTTAGCTCCCGAATATCCCGTCCATCCAGCAAAATTCGGCCCTCTTGCAGTTCATAGAACCGCAGCAGCAGCTTCACCAAAGTGCTTTTACCCGATCCCGTAGAGCCAACCACCCCGATCGTCTGACCCGCCGCAACAGTGAGGCTTAAGTTGCTGATAACCGGCGATCGATCGCGGTAGGCAAAGGTAATCTGATCAAACTGAATCTGGCCTTGAACCTGGGCGGGGTTGAGGGGTTGGTGACCGGGGCGGATGGCGATCGGGGTATCCAGCAGATCCAAAATGCGGCGAGTTGAAGCCATGGCCCGCTGATATTGATCCAGGGTATCCCCCAGGCGCACGAGGGGCCACAGCAGCCGCTGGGTAATAAAAACCATGACACTATAGGTACCCACCGCTAAACTACCTTCAACGGCGGCAATTCCGCCAAAAAAGAGGGTTGCCGTAAAGCCAATGAGGATCAAAATCCGGATCAGGGGCACAAAGGCTGCACTGAGGGCGATCGCGTGGCCGTTGCTGCGGCGGTAGGCTTCGCTTTCTAGGCTGACCCGATCGGCTTCGTAAGGTTCGGCAGCAAAGCTTTTGATCGTAGCCATACCGGTTAAGTTATTGGCAAGGCGCATACTGATGAATCCAGCTTTATCCCGCACTGCGGAATAGCGGGGGGCTAGTTTTTCCTGGAATACGAAGGAACCCCACAGAATAAAGGGCATGGGCAACATCGCCATCCAAGCAACGCCAGGGGCAAAAATAAAGAAGCCACCACCCACCACAATCACCGTGGTGATGACTTGGAGAATTTCGGTGGCGACCCGATCGAGGAATCGCTCCAACTGGTTCACGTCATCGTTCAAAATCGCCAGCAGTTGGCCGGTGCTGCGTTCTTCAAAAAAGCCCATTTCTAGCTCCTGGAGGTGCTGGTAGGCATCTAGACGCAGTTCATGCTGAATGGTTTGGGCTAAGTTGCGCCAGAGGCAGCTATAGGCGTATTCAAAGACGGATTCCAGCCCCCAGACGATCAGGGTCAGGATCGATAAAAGGGCGAGTTGGGTGCGAATACTGGGAAATCCCCAGGTGGCGATGAGGGAGTCTTGTTGTTGCACCACAACATCGACGGCCATGCCGATGAGGACGGGGGGGGCAAGGTCGAAGATTTTGTTGAGGATGGAGCAGAGGGAGGCGAGGAGGACGGTGGGGCGGTGGGTGCGGCTGTAGGTCAGGAGCCGCTGGAGGGGATGGGGAGTAGGCACAGTAAGGGGGACCGGTGACCGGAATCAGCTATCTTTTATGGTTATCCTAACTGAAGAGGGACAAGCCCCCCCTGCAACGCTCTCAATATTTATGATCCCCTCCCATTAGATCTAGCTTCTGCTTACTTCACAATATACTTAATACCCTTAAAGATAATCCAGTTAATAGTACGATGATCGATCTGACGAAGACGATTTTTATCATCGGCAACCTCCAGATCAATAACAAGGCTGCGGCCTAAACCCGGATTGACCTTAACAAAGTAGCCTGTCAGGATCCTTTCCTCTCCTTCTAAGAGAGATTTACTAATTTTCTTCAGGTTCTTCTCAGCATTTTTAGGCTCTAGGTAGTTGCCCTCGGCATCACGCAAGGCATCTAACAATTTCTTCTTAATATCACTGTCCTTAGGCTGCTTGGTGAAGTGAGCCGTAAAAACATGATGACCGACTT
>JBMTWK010000702.1:0-2227 GCA_049452395.1 Prochlorothrix sp.
TAATTTCCTTAGAATATGGCTTTGATGATTCTGCCCGACCCTAACCTTCATCACGGGATGGCCCCACTGTGAACCCCCTGTATTACAAAAGATTGAGACAGCGCCGCCTGAAGCCCGGAGAGTGGGTTTTTCAGGAAGGTGATCCCGGTGACTATGCCTACATTATTGATCAAGGCAGTGTTGAAATTTTCACAACGTTGGAGGATCAGCGCTATGTGCTGTCGGTGCTGGAGCCAGGGGCGATTTTTGGAGAACTGGCGCTGGTGGATGGCCGCAATCGATCGGCCTCTGCCGTAGCCTGTACAGACACGCTGTTGACCTTGGTGACCCGTGAGCAGGTGGAGCAGCGGATTGAGGCGGCGGATCCGATTCTGCGAATGCTGTTGTTTGTGGTCTTGGGTTATTTGCGCATTGAGAGTACTCGGTTTCGGGGCCGATCGAAGCCGGATTTTGTCAAGCAGCTTGGGGGGGATCCGGAGACCAATTTACTGCCCCGGATCTCCCAGGCGGTGGATTTAATCCGGATGGAGAGTGAGCTGCAACATGCGATCGAAGATGGGGAACTGAAGCTGCTATACCAGCCGATCCTGAGCCTCAGCGATCAAAGGGTGATGGGGTTTGAGGCGCTGACCCGCTGGTATAGCCCCAGTCGCGGCTTGGTGCCGCCTAGTATCTTTATGCCGCTGGCAGAGTGTACCTCGCTGATTGTGCCGGTGGGGGAGTGGGTGGTGGAGCAGGCGTTTCGGGCCTTGCAGCAAATTGAAAAGGTGACGGGCGATCGCCCCTTTATCAGCATCAACATTGCCAACCGCCAGATCGAAGAACCAAGCCTGACGGGGTATTTGGTGGAGCAGGCGGAGCGCTATGGCATTGAGCGCGATCGCATTAAATTGGAAATCCTAGAGCGGACCTTGATGGACAGCGAATTGGCTCCGCGTTGGATGGAAGAGTGCCGCAATTTGGGGTTTCGGCTGACCCTGGATGACTTCGGGACGGGGTATTCCAGCTTGGGCTACTTGAATCGCTACCAGTTTGATACCCTCAAGCTCGATCGCTCCTTTGTGCAGGAACTGGAGGAAAACGCCAATAGCCGCAGCATTTGCAAAGCGATTATTGACCTCTCCCATAACTTGGGCATGACAGTGGTGGCGGAGGGCATTGAAATGGAAACCCAGAGTCAGCTTTTGGCCGATATGGGCTGTAGTTACGGGCAGGGGTACCTCTACGCCAAACCAATGTCCCTGGGCAATGCGATCGAGTTTCTCCAAGAGCATCTAATGGGGCCAGAGAACAGCAGTGGTTCGGTAGAATAGGGGTCTGCATTTGGAATCTGCCCATGGCCCTCCCGTACCTCCGCCCCGCCTTAGCCCAGTTTGGTGGCTATACCCCCAATCCCGGCCATGGGGCCGCTCCCCCAGACCCCCTCGACCATCTCGACACCAATGAGTGCCCCTACGATTTGCCCCTAGCGCTCAAGGAAAAGCTGGCCTGGACCTATTGCCATGGGCTGGAGAGCAATCGCTATCCCGACGGTAGCCATGGCTCCCTTAAGGCTGAGCTAGCGGCCTATGTCCAGGAGGGAGCGGGGACGGAGGTGACCCTTCAGCCCCAGCACATCACCGTGGGCAATGGTTCGGATGAACTAATTCGATCGCTGGTGATTGCCACCTGCGTGGGGGGGGCTGGGTCCGTGGCAGTGGCAGAGCCGACCTTTTCCATGTATGGCATTATTGCGGAAACCTTGGGGGTTCAGGTTCACCGGGGGCGACGATCGCCGGAGACCTTTGCCCTAGACCTCGACTCACTCCAAAGCTGCCTCAGCCCCGCAGTCGGTCCGCCCCTGCGTCTGTTGTTTGTGGTTCACCCCAACTCCCCCACGGCCAACGCCCTCACCGCCTCGGAGTTGGCTTGGTTGCGCCAGGTGCCGGAGGAGGTGCTGGTGGTCATTGACGAAGCCTACTTTGAATTTAGCCAGCAAACCGTGGTGGCGGAAGCCGTGCAGCGGCCTAACTGGGTCGTGATGCGAACCTTTTCCAAGGGGTTCCGGCTAGCGGGGCACCGGGTGGGCTATGGGGTGGGCCATCCCGACTTAATTGCCGCCTTGGAGCGGGTGCGCCTGCCCTATAACTTGCCCAGCTTTGCCCAGGCAGCGGCGATCGTCGCCCTCCAGAACCGTACCGATCTCTTCCAGTTTTTGCCAGAACTTCAGCAGCAGCGATCGCACCTC
>JBMTWK010000703.1:0-2226 GCA_049452395.1 Prochlorothrix sp.
CTTCTTGGGGATCCTCGGTCCACCTTAAAAATCTCTTTATAAATTAGCTCTTAGTTGTAGTGCTGATGGTCAGATTGTGATGGCAGGGGATGTGTTAGGCAATTTGCTCCTCTGGCACGCTGAAACCCAAAGACAGATCGCCTGTTTTCGGAGCCATGAACGAGGATCAGTGCGTTTGGTGCGGTCAGGGTTAGCTGGGCGTTTAGTTTTAGAGGTTGGTCAAAACCCCTGCATTCAGGCTTGGTACTGCCCTCGATCGACCCCTTAATCGCCCGTTTTTTTGTTTCTAATCGCCCTAGGGCAACCTTTTGAAGTGCCTAAGCCCAACGGTTAGTTTCTAGGGCCGTAATTAATGGGCAAGGCTCCCGATCGTCCCAATTTTCCGGATTACTCCAGCTAAACGGAGCCTGATGGGCTGCACTTAACCATAACAGCCGCTTTGCCCGCGTCATTGCCACGTAAAGTAAGCGATACTCCTCCGATCGCTTCAAATAAGCCGCTTGCTCCCACGCCTGCACCTCCCCCGGAATCTCCATTATCCCCGCCTCCCCCATCCCTAGCCCCGACCAGCCGTAATGGGCATGTAAACCTTGGCGAATTTGGGTCCGTGCGACCTCTGCCAGGGTAAAACGGCCCAAAAACTCCATTTGCGTCGGTACCCAAGACTGACCGGGGATCACATTGCTGTGGAGAAAGGGGACAAACACATAGTCCCAATCCAGTCCCTTCGCCTTATGCATGGTGATAATCGTCACCTGACCCCGCCGCACATAGAGAGACTCCGGATCCTCGGTTTCCACTGGCTCAAACCGCTCAGAACTGATGATTTCTCCAAGAACAGACTCTAATCGCTCCAACGATCGGCCCCCCTCCAAGCGCTGAAGGACTTGATCGAGGAGTTTGTCGGCGGTGGCTAGCTCCGTTTGGTTGTAATGCAAACTAGAGGCCAGAAAACCCAGGAGATCAATCAGGGGGATTTCCTGGCGCGATCGCAGCAGTTGTTGACAGAGGCGTTGGGCCATTTGGGCCTCAGGGGTGAGTTCAAGGGAGGTTTGCCCAAAATCGGGGTACAGAAACTGTTCAGGCGCAATGGCAAGGCGATCGAGATCCTGGGCCGGAATGCGCTGGCGATCGACCAAGACCGAAAGCGCCCCCTTGAGCAAGTCCGGGGAGTGGGGCCGCTGCAAAAACTGCACTAACTGCCATAACTCCTGGGGAACATGGCTCTGTCGCTGCTGCTGGCCCACCTCATAGAGCCGCAAACCCAGATCTGCCTCTAAATCCCCTAACTTTTCTGCTAAATACTGGCCTTGGCGGTTCTCCCGCACCAAAATCGCAATTTGTGGCTCAGCCTCTTGGGCGGCGATCTCCCCTAGCCGTTGCCGAATTAACGCGATCGTTGCGCCAATATCCGCTGGTCGCAGCAGTTCCACCCCCAATCCGGCAGGTTCCGGGTTGGCATCGGGCTGGGGGTCTTGGGGGCCAACGGGACGAATTTGCTGGAGGCGGAAGGGGAGGAGTTCCGGCGGGGGCGGGGGTGTCGGTTGGGTTGGGTGGTTGAGGGCGGCGCGATCGTAACCGGGCGGCAAAACCCAGTAGTTGACCCACTGCACCACAAAGTTAGCCGCAGCAATCACAGCCGCAGTACTGCGACCCGCTTGGTCCATGGTCACCACGTTGCCTGTGCGTTGGCAGCGTTGGTAAAAAGCCTGGAAAAAGCGAGGATCAGCGGGGGTAAAGGTGGAATTAATCGCCTGGTTGGGATCGCCCACGCGGACCAAGTTCCGGCTCCCGTCGGGATTCAGGGCCAGAATTTCCAGTAACTGACTTTGTAGGGGCGTGGAATCCTGGGCTTCGTCCTCAAAAACACCAAAAACCTGCTCCTGCCAGAAGCGGCAAATCTCTGGGTCTTCTAAAACCCGCAAAGCCGCCAAAATCATGTCCTCATAGTCGATCAAGTCCTGGCTTTGCAGTTGGCGCTGATACTGGCGATAGAGACCCGCAGCAACCTGGAGGGTGTCATAGGTCCAGGGGCCAAAGGCAGCAGTGCGGGGCAGCACAGGACGATCGCGGTAATCTCCCCCCCCATCGCCCCCTAGACCCAAATCAAGCCCGATCGATCGCCCCCCAAAAGCCCCCTGCCAATCCCCCTCCGCCAAAGCCTGCACCTGCTCCGGCAATAATCCCGAACTTTTCGCCTCCCGCACCACGATATGGGCTAAGTCC
>JBMTWK010000704.1:0-2221 GCA_049452395.1 Prochlorothrix sp.
GACCCCGCACCCGCCGCGCTACAGGCCGGTTCTCCTGCGGGAATCTTGCCGCCTAGGGCACGAGACCCTCGGCAGAGCCAATTAGGAACTGAGGCGATAATTGCGGGACGTGCCCGTATCCTTACTGTTGCCCTGGGAATTGGGGGCTTGACGGGCCGCATCGCGGCGGCGTTTGAAATCTTGCCAAGTAGAGCCAGAGAATTGATCGGGGGACTGGGGCGCAGGGGCCGAGGGGGCAGCCTCTGACAAGTTTGCCGAATTGCTGTCCGGTTCCGCCGCACGCTGCTTATAGGTCCAGCGGCTAGACGCTGCTGACTTGTACGGTCTGCCCGACTGTTGATCCAGACCCGCCACACCACCGACCTCACCCGATCGGGGCAGACCATGGATCACCGGATCCAAAGCACTGCCGAGGATCTTGGGCAAGTCGTGCCATTGAATAGACTCATCCTGAAGCAAACCCCGTAATTTCTTGAGGGCCGCTTCCTTAGAGTCCTCCTGCAAGGGGCTAAAGCCATGAATTGGATTTTGGTAAACCAAATTCATCGCGATTTTCACCGTTTTGCGAATTTCGCCCCGCAACTCCTGTTCAGCCCGCTTCAGTTGCTCCTCAAAGCCACGCTCTGTGCAGGCATAGAAGGGCTTCATACGGTTCAGCACATAGGTCACGACCTGAATCGAAGGGAGCAACTCAGTGACATGGGAGGGGAGCTTGCTGAGCTGATGCTCAACTTCTTGCTCCACTAAAAGCTCAACGATATTGCGATATTGATGCTCAGTCATATTGACGCTCAGTCATGGAGTGGGGCGTGAGATCAAAGGGTTCACAGGGACTCTCTCACGTTGGGTGACGGGTCGGTCAGCTTGTCCTACCGGGAAGCGAACAGAGACCAGAGGACTTGAATGCCACCGTGAGAGGCATCCGGTTTACGGTTATTGATGGCCAATACACGACAAACTGGCGGGAGGCACGCCCAGACATTCCAGTAGCTAGGAACATGACAGAATGCTAGCGGTGTAGAAACGCCTGCCCAACCGGAGTGGTCGTTGCTAGGATGCTCTTGGACGGGGGAAGTCCGTACAAATGACCTGAGGATCGGAATATCTTGGATGCTTGTTCTCTAGATCAACGCAGGTGTACTTGTCAGGTTACAAGTTTTTGTAGCTCCTGCTGGGATGAGAAGTTGCAACAAACAAATGTTAAGAGTCTGAGATTTTAAGAGCCTGGGAATCGCTTTTTCCCAGCTTAACGTAAGGGTTCAACTTATGCCTACTGTCTTGGGGGAAAAAGTAGCCTATGTAACCAAGTCTGAACGGAATCGGGCTGTTCTAGGTGGGGAACCATGCCAGAGTTGGGCAGGGGGGTAAGGCTTTGGATCCAGTGGGGATTGAGTTGTTGGAGGCGGTGGCCGGTGCTGAGGGGACTGGCTTGGGCCTGGGTGCCCCAGAGGAGATGGGTGGGGGTTTGGAGGTGGGGGATGAGGGGGGCCAGATCGAAGCAGAGGCTGCCGCGTAGGGTGGCGAGGGCGGTGAAGTGGGCGCGGGGCTGTTGGGCAGCGGTGGTGTAGGCGTGGTGAAGTTGTTGCCGATCGGGGCGGCTCAAGGGGGAGTTAGGAGCCAGAAGAAAACGATCGATCGCCCCAGCAATCGCCCAAGGCTGGGTTAGCCCTTGGTACAGCGATCGGGAAAGGGCCAAAGTTCCCCCACGGTTTCGCCCCCGATCGCCCCCGTAATTGCCGCTGCGATCGTCCCTGTAATCACCCCAGAGATCGCCCCAGAGATCGCCCCAGCAATCCTCCCACTGGGCCAACAAATCCAGCACCGGATTGCGATAGGTTTGGCCAAAGTCGCCGTAGCCGGAGGGACTAACCAGGGCTAAGCCTTGGAAGAGGTGGGGTTTCTGGGTGGCCAGACGCAGGGCGAGTCCGCCCGTGAGGGAAGCAGCGATGACCCAGGCGGGCGATCGGGCAATTTCGGTCAAAATTTGCTCCAGTTGGTCCAGGTAATCCTGGATTTGGTAGCGGCGATCGGGCTTGTCCGATCGGCCCCAGCCGACAAATTCCGGCACAATCAGACGATGGCGATCGCCCCAAGCAGGGTAAATCTTGGACCATTCAAAGGCCGAGGATCCCACCCCCAAACCATGGCAAAACAC
This sequence comes from Prochlorothrix sp., assembly GCA_049452395.1. Lineage (GTDB taxonomy): Bacteria > Cyanobacteriota > Cyanobacteriia > Prochlorotrichales > Prochlorotrichaceae > Prochlorothrix. The sequence goes on from JBMTWK010000704.1 coordinate 2,156, forward strand.
GAGGGGGGGATAGCTAGAATTAAGGTCGCGCTGGCGGGGATGACTGGAGTTTGGGTTGCCCTGGTT
>JBMTWK010000705.1:0-2196 GCA_049452395.1 Prochlorothrix sp.
TCCCCGCACCGCCTTCCAGGCAAACTGGGGCAACGCCAGCATCCGCCGCCAGCGCCAGGGTTCTTGGTAAAGGCGATAGGTCCACTCCAAATTATTATTGCGCAACACTTGGGGCGCACGGGATTTGCGATCGGCCCAAATATCAAAGCTCCCCCCCACCCCCACCCAGGTCGCCTGGGGACAGATGGCCCGGTGCTCCTGGATCCAAAACTCCTGACGCGGCACCCCCAAGCCCACAAAAATTAAGCGGGGCTGAAGCTGCTGCAACCGCGCTAACAGCCTCTCCTGGGCCGCCGCATCGCCGTAGCCATCCTCAACCCCCGCCATCACCAACTGGGGACACCGCCCTTGCCAATTGCGGGCAGCAGTAGCAGCCACCTCCGGCTCTCCCCCATAGAAAAACACTGGCCATTGGTGCTGGGCTGCTTGGGCGACCATTTGCTCGGCTAACTCAATGCCGGGACAGCGCTGAATCTTCTGGCCCCGTAGCCGCAAATAAAACACCACCCCCGCCCCATCCGGCACCACTAAATCAGCTTGGTGAATCACCGCTGCGAGCCGATCGTTCTCCTGGGCCTGCATCGCCATTTCCGCATTAAGGGTCACCACATGGGTCGATTCCCCCCCCTTGAGGCGATCGGCGAGCCATGCGGAGTAATCCTCTACAAGATGCAGCGGTAAGCCCAAAACCTGGGTTTGCGATCGGGGGCTAGACATAAGGGATTGATTCATAGGATTTAAGGGGAATTGAGCGTTTTTCCTTAATTATGGGGGAAGGGGCAACCGAAAGCATAGAGAGAATTACCTTAAAGAACCTTGGAATCGCCGGGATCGTCAGGATCGCCAGGATCGCCGACTTGCAGTCGGCACAGAAATTGGAATCACCAGGATCGCCAGGATCGCCGGGATCGCCGGGATCGCCGGGATCGCCGACTTGCAGTCGGCAAAGACCTTGGGATCGCCGGGATCGCCGGGATCGCCGACTTGTAGTCGGCTCTTATTTCCCCCCCCTTTAACGCGATGGACTGGGAGCGGGTAACTGGGTTTGGGCCACATGCAACAACGCCTGGGCCGCAGCATCGGCAGACTGTCCCGTCACATCCACAGCGTAGCGCGGCACCGATCGGCGGTCTAAGTCATAGCGATAGGTCTGATCATAGTAGTCCAAGACTAGGGCGATCGCCGGTCCCAAATCCCCCTGCTGAATATGGGTCAGCGCTTGCTGAGTGCGGAGACCGCCGAGGCGCTTGCGGATCCGCTCCGTTGCAGTGAGCAGTTCCGATCGATCGGCCTCCCCATAAACCCGGTTGAGCAAGGCAATGCGATCGGCCCGATCTCGCACCACCTCCAGCACCGGAGCCACCTCCATTTGTTGAAACAGTTCGATCGGCACCCGACACGTCCCCACCTGCCGACTTTCCGCCTCAATCCACACCGGTCGCCGGGGATCCAAAGCCTGCCACTGGGCCGCAATCAGATTCTCATACTGCTCCGTCGTCGGTTGGGGCGGCAGACCCAAATTGCCGTAACTACTGCCGCGATGGTGGGCCAAGCCCTCCAAATCCAGCACCTGCTCCCCCTGCTGCGCCAAAGCCAGCAAAATCTCCGTTTTACCCGTCCCCGTCATCCCGCCCACAATTTGGATCGATCGCGGCTCCGCCAACACCTGCCGCACCCAGGCCCGGTAGGCTTTATACCCCCCCTGGAGCAGCAACACCTCAAAGCCCAAGGCCGCCAGCAATCCCCCCACACTCTGGCTTCGCATCCCCCCCCGCCAACAGTGAACCCGCACCGCCTTGCTGGCTCCCGCCGCCGATCGCACCTGCCGCACCAACGCCCCCAACTTTGGCCCCACAATCTCCAGTCCCAAATCCTGCGCCACCAGCGGCCCCTCCTGCTTATAACAGGTGCCCACCTCAGCCCGCTCCCCATCACTAAACAGCGGCAGATTCACCGCGATCGGCACATGGCCCTGGCTAAACTCCCCCGGACTACGCACATCAAACAGCACACCGGGAGCCTGGAGAAAAGAGGAGACAGACAAAACAGAGGGCATGGATGGGGTAATTTTGTGAAGAATTCAGCCATGGAGATTGTACCGATGTACGGAGCCGATCCCAACGAAAAACACCCCATGCCGGGGTTTCCCCAAATCTGCTTTATCCGCAACACCGTCACCAATCCCCAGATTGAGAT
>JBMTWK010000706.1:0-2194 GCA_049452395.1 Prochlorothrix sp.
GACAGGCGTACTTGTGCGAAGAGGACCGCATTGAGGGCTATGAGCGCACCTTCAAGGAGCGGGTTCCCTTGCTCGAAGAGGTCTTTGTGCCCCTAGAGTTGAGTGGCGGAATGGAGGCTATGGTCCCCTCTATGCCCCCCTATCGGCAACCCTACAGCTCAGGTGAGTCCTTGCAGATTTGGGATTTATTAGCGCAATCCCAAAAAAATCGCCGCTTTCGGCACATGAGCATCCTAGCCAAGGGGGGCATGGGGAAAAGCACCCTCCTGCGCCATGTAGCCCTGCGCTACGGCCAAGGCAAAATCCCCCGATCGGTTCCCCGGTTCATCCCGGTTCTGCTCCGGCTGCGGACCCTCATTGCCCCCCTCACCCAAGCCGACCCGCCTCAGTTACCCGCCCTAATCACCGATCACCATCTCCCAACCCTGGGGGAGCTTTCCCTCCAGCCGCCGGAGCAGTGGACAGAGACTATCTTGGCCCAAGGGCGGGCATTGGTGATGTTGGATGGCTTTGATGAGGTGCCAGAGCCAGACCGTCCTCCGGTGAGCCAGTGGATTCATCAGCAAATCCGAACCTACCCTAGGGCGGTTTTTATCGTAACTTCCCGCCCTGCGGGGTTTACAGAGGAGTTTTACACGGCTCCGCGCCCTGCTTTGACGATTTTTGTCCAGAAATTCAGCCCCCCACAACAGGAAAAGTTTATTCAGCGTTGGTATCTCTGCCAGGAGTCGATTGGCCGCAGCAACCCCAGGCAAAAAAAGCACGCCAGGACAGTTGCTCAGGAGCGAACCCAGGCTTTAGTGGCCCAAATCGAGGAACGACGGGAGGAGTTGGGCTATTTGGCCGAGAATCCCCTGCTGTTGAATATGTTGGTTACGTTCCACCGCCTCAGCCAGGGCCAGCCTCTACCTCAGCAGCGTTTGAATCTTTATCAACGCATTGTCCAATTGCAACTGGAGGATCGCCCCCGCGTTAGGAATATCGTGATGGTGTTGCCCTATGGCAGAAGTTTGTGGATTTTGCAGCAAGTTGCGCTCAAAATGGTGGAAGTTAAGGAACTGAGGATTGCTCAAGCGTCTTTGCTGCGGCTGTTGGGCACTCTGTCTTTGTGGGAAGTGGAGGGAGTGGACCCGGCGGAGTGGGTGCGGCAAGTGGTTGAGGTGAGTGAGCTATTGGTGGAGCGGGAGCCAGGGGAGTATGAGTTTCCCCATGCCAGCTTCCAGGGCTTTTTTGCGGCCAGTTATTTAGCCAAGGCCGAAAAAGAAACACGCATTCAGGCGAATTTCCAGCTCATTCTCGATCACTGGCAGGAGGCAATCTGGCGCGAGACGGTACTGCTCTATACGGCCCAACTCCCCCCTAAGCGGTTCAGTGCCCTGCTGAAACAAGCGTCCCAATTGGGTAGCGAGGCGGCTCAGTTAGCCTTGGACTGTCTGCGGGAATATCCCCGCCCGGAGAAACTGGATGCCCAGCTTCAGCAAGAGCTAGCGGGGTTGCGACAGGCGGTGACCCATGCCAAGTATCGGACCTTGGAAGCCTTATTAGCTGCTCAAGACTGGAAAAAGGCAGATCAAGAGACCTATCGGCTGATGATTACAACGGTGGGGAAGGAAGAAGGGCAGTGGTTTGAGCGGGAGGAGTTGTTGAATTTTCCCTGTGAGGATTTGCTAGCCATTGATGGCCTTTGGCGCAAGTATAGCCAGGGGCGCTATGGCTTCAGCGTCCAGAAAGAAATCTATGTTAAATGTGGAGCCAAGCTAGACGGTCAGTATCCTGGTGATAAAATTTGGGAAAAGTTTGGCGATAGTGTGGGCTGGCGTGTTGAGAACGGTAAGTGGTTACGATACGATAATCTTAAGTGGGGTGGTACAGGTGTACCGGGTCACCTCCCTTTTGTGACGGGGGTCGGTCTGTATTGGTTTGGGGGGGGAGGGGTGGTCTCTTCTCTCGCATCGAGACTTGTAGACTGTAGCAGATAAGCGTTCTGGGCGATCCTAAAAACTTTCTATGGCCCTGGGAGCTACGAGAGAATCAGGGTTTCAGCGATCTGTTACCTGGCACCACGGGGATCGAGGTATTGCTCTGTTTAGAACCCTGGTTTCTTCTCAACCGAAGCCAACCGATCATCATGTTTGCCATAGAAACCGGGGTTCTCGATCCCCGGAGTTAATTTTCGCGGGGGCACAGAACCCTG
>JBMTWK010000707.1:0-2192 GCA_049452395.1 Prochlorothrix sp.
CGATCGCGGTTTACTCTGCTGCGTCCGCCTGGGGCTGGGGAGACTCCGGCGACAGACCCAAGGATCTGACATAGGCGATCGATTGTCGCCAGACCAAGGTGCGTTGCCCAGATTCTTCTTTGACACACAAACATTCCGGATCCAACCACATCATGATGCCCTGCATCAGATCTCCGGTGATCAACTTGGCTTCAACACGGTGCTTGTCCCGGACATAGACCTGTAAGGTCCGAGTGCTGGGCAAGCTGGTGTCCATGGGTTCAGTTTTTTTGGGAGGGGCTGACATAGTAGTGAGACTCTCGGTGAGCAGGACAGAAACAGATTTGGGACCAATTTTTCGATACGGAAGGCCCAAGGCACGGGAGAATTAAACCTTAACCCTAACGTTATGTGCAAATCAATTCCCTATGACCCTTGCGTTCACAAAATATCACGGCCTTGGTAACGACTTTATTCTGCTGGATAATCGCCACGATTTGACCCCTTGCCTTACGCCCGAAGAGGCGGTGCGCTGGTGCGATCGCAACTTTGGCATTGGAGCCGATGGGGTGATCTTTGCCCTACCCGGTCAAGGGGATAGCGACTACACCATGCGGATCTTCAACTCCGACGGCTCTGAACCGGAAATGTGCGGAAACGGCATCCGCTGCCTTGCGCGGTTTCTGGCCGATCTCGAAGGGGTCTCCACCAAAAACTACCGTATCCATACCCTGGCCGGTCTAATTTTGCCCCAAATCCAGGCAAATGGCCAAGTAACGGTGGATATGGGGGAGCCAGTTTTGGCGGCTAGCCAGATTCCCACCAAGTTAGGGGAGCCGGACCAAACCGCCCAGGAAGTGCCTTTGGAGGTGGCGGGCCAGTCGTGGGCGGTGACCTGTGTCAGCATGGGGAATCCCCATTGCATTATTTTTGTGGAGGATGTGGCGGCAGTTCCCCTGGCAGACTTGGGGCCGCAGTTTGAGCATCACCCCGTTTTTCCCCAGCGCACCAATACGGAATTTATTGAGGTGGTGCGGCGAGATTATTTGAAGATGCGGGTCTGGGAACGGGGGGCCGGGGCGACTTTGGCCTGTGGAACCGGGGCCTGTGCGTCGTTGGTGGCGGCGGTGCTGACGGGACGGGCCGATCGATCGGCGACGCTGGAGCTACCGGGGGGCAATCTGGCGATCGAATGGTCGGCGGAAACGAACCATATTTTGATGACGGGGCCAGCCCAGCGGGTTTTTGCCGGAACCTGGGTCGGCTAGGGGCTAGGCTTGCAACGGCGATCGGTCTGTGGCAGGCGATCGGCCTGTAGCAACAGCAAAATGGGCGGGTTTGGGTCAATAACCGCAATTTAGCAGGGTTTTCGGCAAGAAACTCGCCCCTACAGTACTCCTACAGTACCCCTACGCTACAAGACCCCTACACTATCGGTTATTGGGGCTGGGATTCTAGGAAGTCGGGCCAGGGTCGATCGGACAGCACAGCGGCATAAACGGCTTGGAGGGTGGCGATGTCGGCTTCTGGCCCCACCCGATCGGCCCAATCCAGGGTTTGCCCCCAGCGCAAATAGCCCACGATCGGCAACCCGGCCCATAGCTCCGCCCCATCCGTCAAGCCCTGCCCATAGACCCCGCAGGCCCGCAGCAAATCTTCCTGGGTTGCGGCGATCGCCCCCTGCTCAATCAAAAACTCCAGCCAGGTTTGACTATGCAGGGATTCCAGGATCTGACTCAATTCCGGTGCCACATCCCCAAACTTCCGGAGGATCAACTTGAGAGAGGTCATTAAGCCCCGTTCTACACCTTGATCGATGCCCTGCTCTAGCCCCTGGGCAATGCGATCGCGCTCCCACTGACTCAGGTAGGGAATATTTTCCTGGGCTTGGTAGCGGGCAATTTCGGCTTGGAAACGTTGTTCAAGGGCGGGGGAAAGTTCCATCAGCCAATCCACGAAACGAAAGAGGTTTTTGATGTCTTGGGGAGAGTAGTTGCGATCGAGCAGGCTTTTGATAATTTCTGTTTTCCAGTGACAGCGCTCTTCGAGATCGCGAACCGTACTCAAGGTTTTGAGGTGAGCCATTACCACTGTAGCAAAGGGGTTGAAGTCCTGGGTGAGGCTGTCCCAGTGGTTTTCGTAGTCCCGCAGTTTGACGGTGGGGTAACCAAATTGGAGCCAGCAGCCAAAATTCTCGTAACCAAAGGTTTGGG
>JBMTWK010000708.1:0-2192 GCA_049452395.1 Prochlorothrix sp.
TGTCTCGATCCGGGGGAGGGTTGCCACCAACGGCACCTCTGCTGTGGGTGAGGAGCCGATCGTCAGTCTAGGGATGGGTCGAGATGCCCTAGGGGGGGTGGACCTGGGCTGTTCTCCGTAGTTTTTGGGAGGTTCCTTCCTCGCTTGCTTGAGCATAACACAACTCTAGAGGCGGTTTGCTCAGCCTCAGGCGATCCTAGTCCTAGTGATACTCCAGGAATTTAGGGCTTTGGAGGAGTTCGGTTGCAAGGTTAGCTGGATGCAAGATCTGCCGCTACGATCGACCCTAGTCCTCACAGGAGGCCACCTCTGTCGGGGGATTAATGGAAAGGTCAATTAAAGACTGGGCACAGAGGCTTAAATATTTGGTATCGGCTAAAAAGTAAATTCGGCTGTTCCCAGCTTTGCGACAGGCCACAATTTTACCCATTCGTAACATTTGTAGATGTTTTGAGACATTGGCCTGACCGAGACCCGTGAGTTCGCAAATCGTACCGACACTGCATTCTTCCTGGCAAATACACCACAGAATATGAAGCCGGTTGCGATCGCTGAGGAGCTTGAAAATCTCGGAAAGACGCTCAAAATCGGGCTGATTCTGGTGAGTTGTGGGGGCAGTGGTACTGGCGGCAAGGGTCTGGGTCATGGCTGGGGATCTAGTCGGGGCGGGGCTGGGGGTCATGGGTGATCTCCGGCTGTGCTTGCCCCCCAGCAGGGTTCCGGGGGGCTTCGGGAAGATCTGTTTCAGGGGTTGGTGGGTCTTGCCATTCCGGGGGAGGCAACTGCGATCGAATTAAATCGTAACAGTTTCCTGGGAAGACGTGGGTAAAGGTCGTGACAGATTAAGGCCAAAAAGCCAGCGTAATCCCATCTTTTCGTACCAAGGCAGACCCACGCCCCAGCGCATCTTCTGCATGAAATAGTACTCAAAGGCTTGCTTAGCCCAATTGACCCATACCCCCTCCACAGCATAGGAGTAGCGCCGTTGACCGGTGCTGGGATCCGGAAGAATGGGGGCGGCAATATAGGCAATCCCGGTTTGGCCAAACTCTGCAAAGCAGAGGGCTTCTAAGGTCGGAGTTTCCAGAGGGGCTTTCAGGGCACCCAGTTCAACGGCAATGTTATGGGCCGCAACCAGGGCCATCGCTTCCGTCATCTGGCCGCTTTTGGGTATCTTGATCGGAATGGGGGTTGGGGCCGGTTGGGGCAGATCAACACTCACCCCCACCCCGTAAATGCGATCGTGATCCCGGTGGCGCTGGGTCGGCAAAATCGGCAAGAACCCTTTAGCATTGCCCAAACCCGCCGCCCGCACAAAGCCTGCTCCCCGGAATGCGGGCAAAACCATGCTGTACCCAAAGGGAAAGGACCGACCATCGGCAAGGTGGAGCCGATCGGCCTGGATCATGCTGATTTCGGCATTTGTAACCGTGTGAATCTCCTGACGCTGCATCAAGGCTTCGCTCAGGTGCTGAGCATCTTGCACGTCTGGAATGCCCAAATGGCCCACGTAGGGTTCTGGGGTGACATAGGTAATTTTGACGCGATCGCGGAGTCCCCGCTGGCGCAAGTCATAGTCAGCTAACAGGGCAAATTCATAGGCAGGACCAAAACATCCAGCTCCAGGTGCTGCTCCTACCACTAAATCACTGGGATTCGCCAAGAACTTCTGCCATGCTTGATGGGCGGCAAGGGCATGGTGAGGGTTACAGACGGAATGGGTATGAATACCGAGACCGGGGATCAAATCATTGGCTAGCTCGGCCCCACTGGCAATAACAAGGTAGTCGTACTGGAGTGGGTCGGGGGTGGGGTGGGTCGTGGTGAACTTGGGGCTAAAGGTGAGGCGGCGATCGACGGGATCAATTTCGGCGACTTTGCCGTGAACCCAGCGCAACTTGTGGCGGCGGCAGAGGGTGGCCAAATCAAGCTGGATCCGCTGGAGGGGAACATGGCCTAGGCCCACGGGGATCAGTCCTGGAATAAAGGTGAAGTGTTCATGTTCGGAAATTAAAACGACTTCATGCTCTGAGCCGAGGTAGTGGCGCAGTTCATAGGCGGCGGGTAAACCACCGAGTCCTGCACCGATAACAGCAACGGTTGCCATGGGGGTCAGTCTCCTAATGAGGGTGAAAGAGGGGAGCGGAGCAGCTAAAAATTTTAGCTTGCGTATATACGAGATTAGTTATATA
>JBMTWK010000709.1:0-2189 GCA_049452395.1 Prochlorothrix sp.
CTGACACCCGCGTTTTGCGCAGGTTGGTTTAAGGTCACAAACCCCAATGAGCGTCGGAAATGTGCTGGATTCCGCGATCGCATTTCCGAACTGCTGGTCTGGCTCTAGCCAACCTGCGGCACAATTAATCTTTTAGAACTTGATGTTCAAAAAGAGGTTCATACCGTTGTGTCCGTGACTCTAGACGTTCAGCCAGTCTTGGAGGCATGTTTCAGGGTCTGGTGAGTGATGGGGGTAAAATCAGGAATTTCTGCTGGAAAGCCTGTACAGTACCCTGTCCATTCGGGCCAATCTTTCCCTTCAGATCCTCGCCGCTTGGCCCTTTGCGCCCAGCCCCCCGACGACGAAACACCGCACCCCCTGTACCCCATGACCCCCGTGCCTCTTCCGCACTCCTCCCCCCAGTCCCTGGTGACCTCACCACGATCGGAGTCCCTGAAGGAGTCCCGCAATGGCTCAGGGCCGGGGGCTGAGTTGAGTCCTGTGACCGTGTTGAAGGAGTTGGTTGCCCAGCTCGATCGGGAGCAGGATAAAACCCAAGATTTGCTCAGTTCCCTGGGATTTGCGCTGCGGAGCTTTACGAATCTCAATCAATTTCTCGAACTCATTCCCCTCATGGCCAGCCGGGTGACCCAGGCGGATGGGGGAGCGCTAATTTTGGTGCGGCCCAATGGTCAAATGCGCCTGGAGCGGTTTTATTGCTCCGATGAACAGTACAGCCAAACGACGCGGCAGGTGCTGGAGCGGGCCATTCAGCAGGTGTCGGGCAACCTGACCAGCAATCCGTCGCCCCATTTGGTCAACACCGATGGCTCCTTGGCGGTCTTGGACGATCGCATTGGCCATCTGTTGGGGATGTCGAATATTCAAATTTTTGGGGTGGCGATCCTGAGCAAGAATCAGGAACGGGGTCGCCTCTATATTTTTAGCTACAATCCCAGCTATACCCTGACGGAAACCCGGCAAAAGCTGGTGCGCTTGGTGGCGGATCAGACGGCGGTGGCGATCGAGAATGATGCCCTGACCGTTGAGCTGCGCCAAAAGGAACGCCTCGATCGGGAGCTGGAAATTGGGGCGGAGATCCAACGCCAACTGCTGCCGCGCACCTGTCCCCCGGTGATGGGGGTGGAACTGGCGGCCCGCTGTCTCACGGCCAGCCGCGTGGGCGGAGACTACTACGATTTTATTCCCATCCGCCATGGCCAAAGTGCGCCCCGATCGCGGGGGGGGAACCCTTCGGACTGCTGGGGCATTGCCGTGGGGGATGTGATGGGCAAGGGGGTTCCGGCGGGGCTAATTATGACGATGCTGCGGGGGATGCTGCGGGCGGAGGTGCTCAATGGCCACTCCCCGGCGCGAATTCTCCAGCACCTTAACCACATCATGTACACCGACTTGGAAAACTCCAACCGGTTTGTGACCCTCTTTTATTCTGAATACGACCCCCACACCCGCCTGCTGTCCTACAGTAATGCCGCCCACAATCCGCCCCTGCTCTGGCAGTGCTCCACGGGGGGGATCCATCGCTTGGATGCCATGGGGATGTTGATTGGGTTGGATGCGGATAGCCAGTATGAGGATGCGAAGGTGCAGCTCCATCCCGGCGATGTGGTGATTTACTACACCGATGGCTTTACGGATGCGCCGGGGGCCAGTGGCGATCGCTACGATGAGGAGCAGTTAATCCAAGCCTTTCGCCACTCCTGTGAGCAATATCCAACGCCCTGGGAGATTTTGGACTTCCTGTTTGATACGATTCAGCAGTTTATGGGGTCCGATCGGGCCAATGAGGATGATATGACCCTGGTGGTTTTGAAGGTGACGGAATAAGGTGACGGAATAAGGTGACGAAATAGGACTATCCCGTTTGGAATTGCTAGCCTAGGGAAATAAGGTCAGCCGCGATCGGGATCCCGATCGTCCCGCTTTTGGGTAAAGTTGAGGGCAAGCCTCGATCGATCCCCTTGGCACGCATCATCAAACCACGTCACCTTGAGGAATAAAGTCCCATGTTCGCGACAATACTTAGCGATGTAGCAACGTTACACACGTAACTATTCAGGGGTCTACGAAGTTAGTAGGGTTTCAGCCCTCCGATCGGAGTCTGAAGCAGCTCAAACCGTACCAATCCGGGATTTTCAGAGCCTGAAACCCGCATTCCTCCGTGACCCCCTGAATGCTTACGTTAC
>JBMTWK010000710.1:0-2174 GCA_049452395.1 Prochlorothrix sp.
CCCCTACCCGATCGGTTAAATCGCTAAAGTGGGATACTCCCCCAAAAAAAAGTCCCTCTGCCGGGGCGAGAAGGACTGCAAGAGATTGAGAATTTAGGCTTGATTTAGGCTTGATTTGGGCTGGCAAGGAGGAATCTCTGAAAACTTGCTAGGTTAGGGCTGCACTAAGTTTTCCAGACCTGCAACCACGGTTGCCTTCTGAATCAAATCCCCAACGGTCAGCCGCTCTAGGACTTCCTTGCCTTCTGTCACGTAGCCAAAGGCGGCATAGCGACCATCGAGGAGGTTGGAGCCAGCGGGCGTGAGTTCCGGTTCATAGAGGAAGAAGAAGATCTGGGAGGAGCCGCCGTTGGGGTCGCCGGAGGGGTAGGCCATGCCCACGGTGCCAAAGGCGGAGAAGGGCAGGACTGGCTCGATCGGGTAAATCCCCAAAGAATCCAAGGTGAACTCATAGATGGGTTCTTCGTCCCCTTGAACTAAGACTTCAAAGGGCACCGTGCGGTTCACGCCTGTGTTGGGATCGACGAAACCATCTGCCGGACCGGGGGGATCCCCAAATTGGAGCACATAGAATTCTTCGGCGCGGGTAATGGGCAGGCCATCGTAGAAGCCCCGTGCCACCAAATCGACGAAATTCCCCGCCGTTAAGGGGGCGCTGTAGCCATCGACGATGAGGGTCACATCGCCTTGCTCGGTGGCTAGCTCGATCGTGGCCCGTCCCGTCAGGTAGGGGAGGTCGCTGTACTCGGCAGGAATTTCAAAGGGAAATTCACCCACCATTAACTGCTCAATCTCCCCAATCAGGGAGAGAACCCGCGATCGCTGCTCAAAGGTTGCTTCCCCCTGTTCCCCTTCCACAGCTTCCTTGAGGCTAAAGAGCGCTGTATTGAGGTCTGCGATCAAAGGAGAGGCTTGCTCCCGGCGATCGGCGGGGACATCCTCTAAAATTCGCTTGTTATAGAGAGAATAGGTGCGAATTGCGTTGCTGACATTTTTTTGAGCAGAACTCCAGCGCAAGCCGCGCAGGCTGTAGGCAATGCTCTCAACTTCTTCTTGGACTTTACGAATATCGTCGTTGGCGATCGGCAGGGCGTAGCGCAGGAGGGCTTCCCCGTCCTTGATGGCATTGCCGGAGGGGAGGGCGGCTTCAGCGTGCATAGGGAGGCTGAAACAGGCTAGGGCGATCGCCATGCAGATCACCCCCAGGGTTCGCCCCAGGGACGATCGGAGAGTTTGTTTGAGGGATTCCACGGGGGAGTAAGACTAAAGGTTTAACAAGGGTTTAGCAAAAAACTGAGGCTTGATCATGGGGAGCCTGACCTTTCCAAAGCGCAATTATTCCTTAAAAGTCAGGAAAAGTGAGCAAGTACGGCTGCTTTTGGCCGAGTTTAAGGGAAATTCACCAAAGGTCAGTCCAGGATCCAGGACCAGCAATGGGCTGATTGTACTACACTGCTGCCCGAAATCGAAGGGATTACCGGGAAGCTTTCGGGGTGGGATGCGGTGGAGATTGGGGGGCGATCGGCTGTTAACTCAGGGGTCCAGGGGGCCGATCGGTTTCTCCCGGTCCTGGGGCTGGGCTGAGGCTGCTGCCCTGGAACGATCGCGGCAAATACAGCGTTAACCAAGCGCCCCCTTGGGGATGGTTTTGGGCGAAAACTTGGCCTTGGTGGGCGAGGACGATTTGCTGCACGATGGAGAGACCGAGGCCGCAACTGCCGCTGTGGAGCATTTGGGCTAGGGGCGGGGTGGTGACCCGATCGGGCGGGGGGCTAGGGGGCAAAGCGTCTCCTGGGGTCGGAGCTTCGGGATTTGCGCCGATGGGGGCGATGGGCGATCGGGTTCGGGCCGGATCCGCTCGATAGAACCGCTCAAACACATGGGGCAAGGCTTCTGCGGAAAAACCACTGCCTTGATCAATGACTTCCAGACAAACGTAATCGGTTGGGGGCTGGGGACTGGGGGCTATAGGATTTGGGGCGGGATTCCTGGGGGCGGGATTGCTGGATACCCGATAGAACGGCCCTGGATTGCTCGATGCGGGGTTGATTGGCGCGGGATTGCTGGGGATGGTGGAGCGGCGAGATCGCGCCCTGGAATTGTTGCTTCAGCGCGCTGTGCCATTCCGATCGGGCGGGTCAGGCAGTCGTCCCTGAGAATCTGCAGTCTCTTCC
>JBMTWK010000711.1:0-2171 GCA_049452395.1 Prochlorothrix sp.
CGCAGATTTTATCCCCTGTTCGCCAATCCACCGGGCAACACAAGAGGGTTAATGGTACGATCGTCCCCAGCCCTACGCCTCTCCTTTCATCATCTTTAATGAAGGCTTGCGGATCTGGGACTCAGAACGTGGGTTTATGGTTCTAGGATGCAATCTTAGACCTGGGGGAGGACGGCGTAAGTCTCTGTTTTGGTCCCAAGGGGGGAGCCACAGGGGCATGATCTCTGCCGGGATTCTGCCACAGTGGGATGCTCCCCTCAAATGCCCCTTCTCTGCATAGCTCTTGCCCTTTAATTAACGTATTTATGGCCTACGACACCGAAAAACAAATTGCCCTGCAAGCGGTCCTTGCCGCTGCCCAACTTTGCAACCAGGTCCGCCAAGAAATTGTGCCGGAGGCCATGGAAAAGGACGATCGCAGCCCGGTGACGGTGGCGGACTTTGGTTCCCAAGCGGTGATTTGCCGTGCGATTCGGGCGGCTTTTCCGGATGACCCGATCGTGGGCGAAGAAGATAGCGCCGATCTGCGGGCACCGGAGCAGGCCGATCGCCTCCAGCAGGTGACCCACTATGTTCAGGGGGTTGTTCCCGATGCGACACCGGAGCAGGTGGTGAGTTGGATCGATGCGGGCAATGGTTCCGTGGCCGATCGCTATTGGACGTTGGACCCGATCGATGGCACGAAGGGCTTTTTACGGGGCGATCAGTATGCAGTGGCCTTGGCCTTAGTGGAAAAAGGGGACATTAAGTTGGGAATTTTGGGCTGTCCGGCCCTGAGCTTTGAGGGGGGCGAACCGGGCTTGGTTTTTGTGGCGGTGCGGGGCGAGGGCGCGGTGATGATGTCCCTTACGGGGGAGAATCCCCAGCCGATTCAGGTGGTGAGCGAGGGTCAGGCCGATCGTTTCCGCTTTGTGGAAAGTGTGGAGTCGGGCCATGGCGACCAGAGCCGTCAGTCTGCGGTGGCGACAGCGGCGGGTATTACCCAGGAGTCGATTCGCATGGACAGCCAAGCTAAATATGCTGCGGTGGCGGCGGGTCAGGCGGCGCTGTATTTGCGGCTTCCGTCGCCCAAAACTCCGAATTATCGGGAGAAGATTTGGGACCATGCGGCGGGGGTGATTGTGATTGAGGAAGCGGGGGGCAAGGTGACGGATATCCATGGCCAGCCCTTGGATTTTTCCCTGGGATCGAAGCTGGTCAATAATCAAGGGGTGGTGGCTAGCAATGGGGCTATGCATGAAGCGGCGATCGCGGCTCTCAAAACGCTGTAAGGCAGGGAGTATCCCACTTTAGCGATTTAACCGACCGGTTAGGGGCAAACCCCCCGTGGTTGCCCTAGTTTTGGGCCAAAGAGGGGAGCCACAGGGGCACGCCCTACCCAGATCTTCTAAAGTGGGATGCACCCGTAAGGCAAGCAGTACTTTCAAGCTGTCATTCAACGGGAGTCCCATGTCAGACCCTCAGCCCAGCGATTCTCAGTCCAGCGATTCTCAGCCTAGTGATTCTCAGCCTAGCGATTCTCAGCCCCCTGACCTTCAGCCCAGCGATTCTCAGCCTAGCGATTCTCAGCCTCATCCGGCCCAAGCTACCCCGCAGGATGCCCTAGGGCCAAGGCTGGATCTCGCCGCTCTGGACTTAGGGGATGCGGTGCAGCCGTTGAATCAGGCGGAGTTGGATGCGTTTGAGCAGTTCCCGGACTTGCCGCCGTCGCGGCAGGGTTGGTGGCTGGGGGGGTTGGGGCTGGTGTTGCTGAGTTTGGGGTTGGGGGGTTGGCGGTTGTGGCATGGCCATTGGGATCCCCGTTGCGATCGGGCCTATGCGCTGTGTATTCCCAGCCCTCCGCCGTCGTTGACCTGTGATCAAGTTCCGGCCCAAAATTTTCGGGTTTATTTGCCCGATCGCCCTGATAAGCCGTGGGGGTTGCGCCAATTCGATCCCCATGGTTTTGATTTAGATGGCGACGGCTACGGCTGCGAGGAGGGTGGCCCCTTAGCGCAGAATTTATAGCGTCGCTGATTAACGGCATAATCCGGATAGGGACACCCCCCCCAGGGTTGCCCTGGGATTACCGGTAGGGGCAAACCCCCCGTGGTTGCCCTGATTTTGGTCAAATAGAGACAATCCCCCTGTGATTAACCCCGTTTTGATCCGGTAGGGGCAAACCCCCCGTG
>JBMTWK010000712.1:0-2170 GCA_049452395.1 Prochlorothrix sp.
CTCAAGATAAGTCTGAAATGAGTAATCTTGAGTAAATGCTTGGATGTACTGAATTGCCTGGATCATATCCCAAATAGATGCTAAATCTCGTTGGCTAGGCATGGTAGATTGCTTCGCAAGTATTGAGGATTTCAGTACGTCGATAGGGATTCTTGAGATACTTCAGGTTCACTAAATCTACCGATCGACCAAAAATAGCCTCCGCTTCCGCTTGAATCTCAATACTACCACCCCAGGTGAGCCTATAGTCAGCCTCAAAGCTCAGCAGTAGGTCTACATCACTCTGATCGCAAAAGTCATCCCGCAGAACTGAGCCAAACAGTGCTAGCCGCACAATATGCCAGCGATGACAAAATGCCTCGATCGCGATCGGGTCCAGATCTAAGCGATCGAAGGCGCGTTGGAGGGTTGGGCTGAGTTTTGTGGTAATCATAGTTAATATAGTGGGGAGTAACCGCAAATTAGCTTAATTGGGCGACGATTTGGTTTTTAACGAGGGTTTCTAGGGTGAGGAGGTCTTCCACCGTGACCCGAAGCTGGCGATCGCCATCGACCTGAAACAGAACCCGCACCCGATCGCCCCCCGGCGTTCCCGGCGGATCGAGGGGAGCCAAGGACTGACTCCCCGGTGCATCATTCAAGACTTGGGCCACCGGACTGCCACCGGACACCGATCGGGTCACCAGTCGCCCCCCCTCAAAAAACACCTCCCGCGCCCCCGTATTGTCCGCCAATTCCCCCAAAACCAGCTCAATACTGGGCTGATTCTCCACCGACGCACCCAGGACCAACTCCACCGGCTCCGCCATGGGATAGGCTTGACCGGCTGGGATAATGCGGTGCCAGTCCTGGCGCTGTTCGCGGGGGTTCCAGTAGCGAATGCCGTAGCTGTGGTAGAGAAAATCCTTAACGTCGATGCCTTGGGCCAGTTGCAGGGCACCATGGGCGATCGCCTCGAAGGGCTTGTCCGATCGCACCTTGTCTGCGGGGAAATAGCCCCGAATCCAGTCCTGAATCGCCGGAATTTGGGTCGTTCCCCCCACCATCAGCACGCTTTCCACATCCACCGAGCTAATACCCTGCCGCCGCGCCTGTTGCAGCAACTGTTCCATGGCCCCATCCAACTCCTGAAACAGTCCCTGGGCTTGGAAAATGGCGTTTAAGTCCGATCGGGTCACGGGGAAACTATAGGTCTCAAAATTCTCGTCATCAAAGTAACTTTCCGTGGCCTCGGCCTGCCGCGAGAGTTGGATTTTCAGGCGTTCCGCAAGGCGAGTCAGGAGGGGAGTCGGGCTGAGGTTGTATGTTTGGGCGAGATGGTCCGCTAGCCAGTTGTCGAGGTCTGATCCGCCCAGATTGCGGCCCACTTTGGCGAGAACCTGTGCCGTTTCGATGCGTTGGCCGGATTGGTTCTCAAAGGAGCGATCGCCCCACTTCAAAATAAAGCCTAGGGGTTGCTGCTTGTTCTGCCCCGTGCCCAGCTTCACTAGGGACAGATCCAACGTCCCGCCCCCAAAATCCACCACCAGCAACAAGCGCCGATCGGCCACGCCATAGCCCAACGCTGCCGCCGTTGGCTCATCAATCATCCGCACTTGGTTGACCTGCAACTCCCCAAACACCCCCCCCAACCACTGCCGGTAGGACTCAAAACTATCCACTGGCACCGTCACCACCAGAGAATCGGTCTCTAAGGGCACAGCCGCAACCCCTGCTAAGACTGAGCTTAAAAACCACTGCCCTACCTGCTCAAACCCGACATTTTGCTGATCGAGGGGCGGCAAAAAGCCCTGGACCGGGTTGCCGATGCCCCGCTTGAAGCCGCGAAAGAAACGATCGTCCTGGTCTTGATCTAGCCCCCGATCGCGCACACGCTGCCCCGCTAACACCTGTCCCGTTGCCGCATTCTCCACATAGAGCCAACTGGGGACCAAGGGCGGGTTCTGGGCCTCAATTTGGCTTAATCCAATCAGTTTTAGGGTTTCAGTAATATTTTTAACGGGGTTCCAGCGGGCAACGACGGTGTTGCTAGTGCCAAAGTCGATCGCGAGGGTCATAGGGATTGAGTCGATGAAGGTGAGTCGTCAGCGGGAGTCCCGGCCTAACAGCGAGAAGCCTAGTACAGCAGGGCGGAAATTCCCAGCCTTTGGCTAGTGCGGGCATCTTGCCC
>JBMTWK010000713.1:0-2170 GCA_049452395.1 Prochlorothrix sp.
GGCAAACCCCCCGTGGTTGCCCTGGTCTTGGCCCTAGGGGTAGGGGCAAACCCCCTGTGGTTGCCTTGGTCTTGGCCTCAGTGGTTGAGGTAATCCCCGTGGTTGCCCTAGCTTTGGTCCCAAGGGGGGAGCCATGGGGGCGCGACCCCTACAGCGACTTTCCTAAAGCGGGATGCTTCCGGCCCCAAAGGGTGGTCTGTCTTTTATAAAGAAAACTTCAGACTGCTCCCTATGTCCGGAATATTCACGATCGTGGCGGTGAAGTTTTCCGGAAACAGTAAAATTTGTTACGGTTAAACCGCTGTAACTCTCTGTTTTCGCGCTTGTCGAAGTTCCAAGAAACGGGCACCATAGGGAAAGGGCTGAGGTCATGCTGGGGTCTTGCCCCACAACGCTCCCCCCTTGCAGTCTAGACTCTGTTGGTGAGGTGACCAGTTATGTTTCAGTGGCTTGCCATTGCCCTTTTGGCCGTTGCAGCGAGTGCTGCTTTTATCGGAGCCGATCGGGTTCTTGAGTCCCTGCAATCGGACGGGGAAGAAAAAACAGCCCAAACTAGCCCCGTTGCTCCGGAGGCTGAGGCAGAGACTCCCGCGAAGCGACAGGCTCCCGCAGTGGTCTCTTTTTTCAATCAACTATTTGACCCAGAGCCAGAACCAACCGCGCCAGAACCGGCCTCTGGGGCAGAGTCTGGGGAGATCAGCCAGACTGCTGCGCCGTCTACGGCGGCCCCATCTACGGCTGCTTCATCTACGGCGGCTCCATCTGCGGCGGCTCCAACAGACCCTGCAAGTGTCGCAGTCACCGCAGCCAACGGTGGTGATCTCTACGGCCCGCCAGAACCGGGTAGCCCCGCTGCCATGCCCCCCACGGTCACCCAAGCGGTTTCCCAGGCCCAGGTTCCTGCGGCTCCTAGTATTGCCCCGGCCAGTGTGGGAACCGAAACCTCCGCCCCTGAGGCGGGTGCTACAACGGCGGGCAGTCCGGAAGCCAGCGGAGAAGCTGCCCCAGATTCCAGCACCCCCGCAGCCTCTGAATCTGAAACCCCAATTCCGGCCCTGTGGTAAGGCGGTTGGGTTCGTGGGGGTCTTGGGAATAAACCTGCGCGAACTCAGCTAAACCTGGGATAATGCCCCTATTGCTCAGGCAGTCTGTCGCCCAGGGGGAGGATCCCGTGGGGCTGCTCTGGTTTGAGCGAGAAGAATCACAACGAACACTTGGGTGAGAAGGAGATTCCGTGCTTGTGACGGGGGTAACTTCTCCTTTGAGTCTCATCAAATTCAATCAATGCTAAAAGATGCAAACTTGGTACTGGGAAGATTGGAATGGCTTGCCTTACCTGCGGTGTAGCCTCTTAGATGCTTGGCCCCATGGCTTTTTTTGCCAACAGTGGTGGCCCCGGAACCCGGTGGATTTAGTGGAAGTTTTAGACTCAACGGCAACGGTGTATCGCCTCAAGCAAATCCATAGCAATCAGGTACTCTCAACGGCAGAAACCCATGCAGTCCAGGAAGCGCTGGGGGTGCAGATGCCGGAACACCAAAGGCCACTAGATGAAGGGGATGGTTTGTTTACGACTCGACCCCAGCAATCGGTTTGGGTGTCTACGGCGGACTGTACTCCGGTGTTGGTGGGGGATGCCAAAACTGGGCAAACGGCTGCGATCCATGCGGGCTGGCGGGGAACAGCTAGCCGGATTGTGCCCCGTATTATTGAGCGGATGCAGGCCCAAGGGAGCCATTTGTCCCATCTCCGTATTGCACTGGGACCGGCGATCGGGGGCGAAGTTTACCAGGTGGAAACCGGGGTAGCGGTGACGGTGGGCCGATCGCTGCTGGGGGCAGCCCAAGCGGACAATACGGGAACGGGGAGCGATGCCGAGGTCTTGCAGTGGCTCCAGTCTTTGCCCGATGCACCGGTTTTTGGGGATTCCCAGCCCGATCGGGCGCGGTTAGATGTGCGTCGGGTCAATTTGCTGCAATTGGCGGAACTGGGGATTCAGCGGGAACAGGTCTCCGTTGCGCCCCACTGTACCTACCAGGAGCCGCAGAACTTTTTCTCCTATCGCCGCACGGGGGAGAAGAAGGTGCAATGGTCTGGCATTGTCAGTTAAAGGGAGCTAAGAGCTAATTTATAAAGAGATTTTTAAGGTGGACCGAGGATCCCCAAGAAG
>JBMTWK010000714.1:0-2165 GCA_049452395.1 Prochlorothrix sp.
TCGGAAATATAGCCCTGGGTGGTGACGGTCTGGAGCAGGCGCGATCGTTCTGCTTGATTGGGGGGTTCAGCGGAAAGGCGGGAGGGCAGGGTGGTCAATTCGGCCCAGGTCATTTCAAACAGATCTAAAGCCGCTTGATTGCCATAGGTAAAGATGGGATCGGCGGCCGCATCATGGGACAAAACCACAAAGGGCGCATAGAAAATCCCCCGAGCGATCGTTTGATCGGAGCCATCCCCCAGATCGGGCAAGGGGAATGCTTCCCGGATCAAGTCCCGCCCCACAAAGTGCTGAAAGCTAGAGCGGAGTAAATTAATGTGGTTGACCAGGAAAGCATTTTCGGTGCTGGGCAAGGGTAGGCTAGGCATCGCAATGGTTCAGGGCGTTCAGGAAAAGGCGTGAGAAAGGATAACGGTATAATAGCGATGTTGACGAACCGATGACGATCCAGCAAAACCGCCTCGCCCGATCTCAGTCCTTGACCCGCAATTTTGTAGACTGGGCTAAAGCATTACCCAAAAGTGAAGCACCTTATGGTATCAGCCCGACATCTGGCTTGGACAACCCTCATGAAGGTTTATCAGGGCGCTTATGCTGATGTGGCCCTGCAGAATAGCTTAAAGGATAGTCAACTGCTGCCCCCCGATCGTGCCTTGATGACGGAACTGGTCTATGGGTGTGTGCGCCGTCAACGAACCTTGGATACGATCGTCCAACAGTTATCTACCAAACCCCAGAAACTTGCGGCGGAATTACGGGTGGTTCTCCAGATTGGGCTTTATCAACTGCGTTACCTCAGCCATATCCCCGCAGCGGCGGCGGTGCATACCACGGTGGAGTTGTGCAAGTCCGTCAAAGTTGCCTATGGGGTTGGCTTTGTTAATGCGGTGCTGCGTCAGTATTTACGACGACAGGAGGCTCAGCCCGAGGTTTTAAGCCTTCCCCCCGATCCCCTCGATCGTTTAGGGATTCTCCACAGCTATCCCCGCTGGATTTTAGAAACCTGGGAAACTCAACTGCAGGACGGTGCTGCAGGGTGCGACTTAGAACAGCTTTGTGAGTGGTTTAATCGTCCCCCTCGCATCGACTTACGGGTCAATCCTTTGCGGGCAAGCCTGGAAACCGTCCAAGCCGCCTTCAAAGCCGTGGGGACGGAGGTGGAACCCATTGTCGGGCTGCCCCAAGCCCTGACCCTGCCCCTCGGGGCGGGGGCCATTCCCTTACTGCCTGGCTTTGCCGAGGGCCACTGGATGGTGCAGGATCGCAGTGCCCAACTGGTGAGTCATTGGCTGGATCCCCAACCGGGGGAAACGATCGCCGATGCCTGTGCTGCACCGGGGGGGAAAACCTTACATTTAGCAGAACTGCTGCAAAACCAAGGCACTATTTTGGCCTACGATCGCACCGTGTCTCGGTTGAAGAAATTACGGGGGAATCTCAAGCGGTTAGGGGTGACCTGCATTGAAGTTTGCCAAGGTGATAGCCAAGCACAGCCGGATTTAGAGGGTCGCTGCGATCGGGTTTTGGTGGATGCGCCCTGTTCGGGCTTAGGCACACTCCATCGTCATGCCGATGCCCGCTGGACTCAAACGGCGGAAACCGTAAAGGAACTGGCGGATCTCCAGGGTAAGTTACTGCGCTCTGCGGCCACCTGGGTTAAACCGGGGGGAGTGTTGGTCTATGCCACCTGTACCCTCCATCCGGCGGAAAATGAGCACCAAATTGCCGCCTTTCTAGAGGAGCACCCCCAGTGGAGTATCGATCGCCCCCCCATTGCCAGCAAGTCTCCAGCCGTGCCCTGGTTTTTAGCTAAACCCCACTGGCTCAAACTCTGGCCCCACCAAGCCAACATGGATGGATTCTTCATCGTGCGACTGCGCCATGGCTAAGGTGCGAGTGCTGCAACTTTTACTGTTGTTGACGATCGCGACGGGGTTATTCTGGAGCAGTTTAGCCATTGGTTCCGTCAACATTCCCCTGGGACAATTACTGCCCATTCTGCGGGGAGAGCCCGTAGACAATCCCATTTGGTCAGATATTGTCTGGCAACTGCGGCTGCCCCGTTCCCTCACGGCGATCGTCGCGGGGGCGGCCTTGGCGGTGGGGGGATTGCAAATGCAAACCCTCTTTAGAAATCCCTTGGCGGATCCCTCCATTCTCGGCAT
>JBMTWK010000715.1:0-2160 GCA_049452395.1 Prochlorothrix sp.
CAAATTTCAATCTTTTCATAGCATCCCTGCTGCACCAGCCGCGATCGCACAGCCTCCCCCTGCCCCGCCATCATTTCCAACAGCAACAGTCCACCCGGCTCTAAATACTCGGCGCTCCGATCGATCAAATACTGCAAATCCCGCAGCCCATCTTCCCCCCCATCCAGGGCTAAATGGGGTTCATGGTGCTGCACCTCCGGCTGAAGTTGAAGCACTTCGGCGCTGGGGATATAGGGCGGGTTGGAAACGAGTCCGGCAAACTGGCCGCGCCAGGGCGTGAGGGGATCCAGCCAGGAGCCAAGGTGCCAGTGAATGGCGGTTTCTAGGTCGTAGGCTTGGGCGTTGCGGCGGGCAAGGGCAAGGGCAGCAGGGCTACGATCGACGGCGTGGAGAGTCGCCTGGGGGAGGGTTGTGGCGAGGCCCAGGGCGATCGCGCCGCTGCCGGTCCCCAGATCAGCCCAGCGGCCTTGGAGGTGGGGAGCCTTGGGGTGACGTTGCAGCCAATGTTCAACCCAATCAATCAAAAGTTCTGTTTCGGGGCGGGGGATGAGGACGGCGGGGGAAACCTGGAGCTTAAAGGTGCGCCAGTGGGTGAATCCGGCTAAATATTGGAGGGGGGTACGATCGCTCAAATGCTGTTGCCAAAGGCGATCGAGGCTTTCCAGGGAACTACACAGGGCCAGGGGCCGATCGTGGGTCTGGGGCAATAACCGCAGTTGGAGCCGATCGACCCCCGCAACTTCCCGCAATAACCAGTCCACCCCCACCGGATCGACCCCATACTCCAAGGCTTGCTGAAGGGCTTGGGTTCGCCAACGGTAGAGCGTGGGGGCAAAACAAGGAAACGTGGGGGAAGTCATGGGATTTACGTTAATTCGGCGCAGTACAAGCGGCGTTCATGGCTCGCTGGATCGGCACAAACCGAACTTCCGTGGCGTTGGCATTTTCCGGCGATCGCAACTGTTGCAAAACCTGCCCTAGGGTTGTGACCTGTACGTCAAACTGGGCCGATCGTAGCTCTGCATTTTCAGCCTTGGCATCGTCAATGTCGCACTGCAAATCCTTCAGGCTGAAATAAATAATCGGGACGGTCGTATTGCGCTGGGGCGTGGTCACCTGGGCAAAGAAAAGGGGCACAAACAGCGGCGTATTATCCCCCACTTCCGTTCCCTGTTGCTCTAGCAGGTTAATCGCCGCCCCTAACTGCTCCCGATCGGGAAAGTAAATAAACGAAGGCGCATCATTGGGCGGAGTCTGCTGCTCACAGCCTTCTTCAGCACTGCTTTGGCTAATGCAATAAATCTCGCCGAGGGAAATGCGAGCAACGGAGACATTTTCCGGCAGGGTGGGATTATCGGTGCGAATTTGCTCTAAATCGGCCTGGGCATCCCGCACATTCATATAAATCCGGGAAATGGAAACCTCATTCCCCTCCGGGGTTTTGATCGGCTCTTCCAGGAAGGTCACGGCATTATCTTCGACAATGCCAATGGTAAAGACGGGGATCGCCCCCAACTTCTCCGCCAATTGGGTAGGGGTGAGGGCCAAGGTCGGCGCGAGGGTTGCGAGCCAGGTACCGAGGGCCATGGCACCAAGGCGAAGACCCTGCCCCATGGACTGGCCTAGGGAGCGTTTGAAGGTCGTCAGGGACTGTCGTAAAGCGGTGGGAAACAGATGAGGCATGGGCAACTTAGACATATTGCAACGCATCAAAACAAATCGGATTGGACAGAAGGGGAGAGAGTTGGGCCGGGGGCTTGAGGGCGGTCAAGACGGGGAGGATTGGAGGCTGGGGAAAGTTGGAGGCTGGGAAAAGCTGGAGGATCTCCTTTAGGGTACCCCGACCGAGGGAACGGCAGAGCCGCCGAACCTGAGCGATCGCGGCAATCTCGATCGGCCCGATCGCGCCCGCACACAACCAATCCTAGGACAGTTCCTACGGATCAGTAGATTATCAAAGTCTGACTTCCCAAACCCGCTTTCAGGGGGTCAGGGGGAGGGGGTGAAGCAACCCCGTAACTGGGCAAGGCCGCCCTAGCCCAAGGGAGAGGGTCCGTCGTCCCCGGAGGAGACTTCTTCATCAAGCTCAGGAGACGGCAATCCTGCGGGTTTAGTTGCACCATTGCGCTGGGGGATGGGCGGCAAAGGCAAGTGTCTGGG
>JBMTWK010000716.1:0-2156 GCA_049452395.1 Prochlorothrix sp.
CGGATCCCGTTCACTCAGGGCAATCATGCGCTCCGTGGCCTTGTGCAGATGGGGATAAATCCAGGCATTGGTTTCATTGATCCAATATTCATGAAAGCCACGATACCCCCAGCTCGACTGGGAGGGACGACAGACCTGATGGACTGGATTTTGTTGTAAATAGTCCGATAGGTGAGTGAGGGTAAAGGTTTTTTGATCAAACCAGGCTTTGCGGAAGAAGAAGTCTAAAAACCACGGTCCTTCATACCACCAATGGCCAAAGAGTTCAGCATCATAGGGGGCCACCACGAGGGGCGACTGCCCCATGATGGAGTAAAGATGCTCTACCTGGCGTTCCCGGTTAAAAATAAAGTTGCTGGCGTGTTCCGCTGCTTTTTCCCGGGCCCAGTAGGGGTCATAGAGTTCTTTTTCACCAAGGCTCAAGCCCCGTCCCGTAATTTTGTGATATTTAATGCCGGTATTTTTGCGCTGCCCATTGGGCATGATGTAGGGCTTAATGTATTCGTAATCCGCTTCCCAGCCCAAGTCTTTATAAAATTCCCGGTACTCTGAAGCTCCGGGATAGCCAACCTCAGCACTCCACACCTGCTGCGACGATTCATGATCGCGCCCAAAGGCGGCCACACCGGTTTCGGTGAAAATAGGACGGTAGGTGCCGTAGCGGGGGTGAGGACGGGCATAAAGAATGCCATGCCCATCGGTAATAAAGTAGCGTAGCCCAGCCTGGGCAATGAGGTATTCAATGCCTTCGTAGTAGGCACATTCCGGCAGCCAGATCCCCTTGGGGGCACAGCCAAAGTTCTGCTCATAGTGTTCGCAGGCCAAGTGGATTTGTGCCCAAACGGACTCGGGGTACATTTGCATAACCGGGAAATAGCCATGGGTGGCCCCACAGGTAATAATTTCCAGGTTATTACTGTGCAAAAAGCGGCTAAAGGCGGCGACTAAATCCCGATCCCAGGCTTCCCAGGTTGCTCGAACGGTGGTGAATTCTTGGTAATAGTGTTCTGCCAGGTAGACGAGGTGGGGGTTGTCTTTATTCTCGGTTCGTTCTCGATCCGCTAGCTCGATCAGTTTATTTAAGTGGCGATCGTAGCGATCCTGGAGCAGACTGTCCCGCAGCATGGAAATCAAGGGCGGGGTCAGGCTTAAGGTTAACTTAAACTCTACCCCATCCTGCAAAAGCCCATCTAAGACATTGATCAAGGGAATATAGGTTTCGGTGATCGCCTCAAAGAGCCATTCCTCTTCTAAGACGTAATCACTTTCGGGATGACGAACAAAAGGAAGATGGGCATGAAGGACGATCGCAACTTGGCCAAGGCTCATTAGATTGCTAAGGAATGAATAGGGTAGAGGAGTGAAGTGGCTTTACCGCAAGGCTTATACTTCGCAGTGTCAGTACATTACATTGCTAGGAGCGCTCCTTAATCCGTTACCGCACCAACACTACTCGAGGAAACCAGTTTAGCGTATTTTGACAGCACCCCACTGGTATACCGGGGTTGGGGCGGTTGCCATTGACTCCGGCGTTGGGCCAATTCTGCGTCGGAAACCTGGAGATGGAGCAGACGCTGGTGAGCATCGATCGTGATTTGATCCCCCTCCTGCACCAAAGCGATCGTTCCGCCAACCGCAGCTTCCGGGGCAACGTGACCCACCACCATCCCGTAGGTTCCGCCGGAAAAACGACCGTCGGTAATTAGACCTACCGAATCCCCAAGACCGGCACCAATAATAGCAGAGGTAGGGGCTAACATTTCCCGCATCCCGGGCCCCCCCTTTGGCCCTTCGTAGCGAATGACAATGATATCTCCAGCCTGAATTTTGCCGTCCAAAATAGCTGCCAGACAGGTTTCTTCCGACTCAAAGACCCGCGCAGGGCCAGTAATCTGAGGATTTTTCACCCCCGTAATTTTCGCTACGGCCCCTTCTGTGGCTAGGTTGCCTTTCAAGATGGCGAGGTGACCTTGGGAATAGAGGGGCTGCCCCCAAGGACGAATAATTTCTTGATCGGGGGCGGGCTGATCGGGAATATCTGCCAGTTGTTCCGCTACGGTTTTACCGGTAATGGTTAAAGCGTCTCCATGTAAGAGCCCTTGCTTGAGGAGCATTTTCATAACCAGGGGTACGCCTCCCGCTGCATGGAATTGCGT
>JBMTWK010000717.1:0-2147 GCA_049452395.1 Prochlorothrix sp.
CGTGACCCAAAGGGAGCAAAAAGGCTCAAAATTCCACCGCTTCATAGAGATCAGCCAAGGCAACCTCAACCCCCACCGACGGGAGGATAAACCTTGCATTGAGATCGCGGTATTCCGTCAGCAACCATTGATGGTCCCCCTGTTTGACATACTGCTCAACCTGGGGTTTATCCTGGGCAATCAGTAAATATTCCTGCAAAGCCGGAATCGTGCGATAGGCCGTGAACTTATCCCCCCGGTCCTTCTGTTCCGTAGAAGGAGACAGAACCTCCGCCACCAAAATTGGGTTAAGCACCGTATCCCGCCGACCAGGCTTTAGCTCTGGCGGACGAGCCGTTACCATCACATCGGGATAGGTATAGCCATCCACCTCCGGGATCCACAGCCGCTGGTCCGTCACAAAAATGCTGTAGGGCTGCTTCCGGAGGGCCATTTTTAACAAAAAGAGCAACGTAGCCGTGATCTCGTTATGGGTCGGGGTGCCTCCGGTCATAGGGACAATTTCTCCATTGCAGTATTCATGGCGCAGGTCAGATTCCACGTCCAGAGCCAGATACTCTTCAGCGGTGTAGGTTTTGGGGGGGCTAAGGGTAAGGGTCATCGTCAGTCAGCGGCAGGGGGATCGGGAACAGGAGCAGCAACTTGGGGGAAGGGCAGCAATCCGTTTGTACGTTCATGGTAGCTTTTCCTGATTCCAACGGGTGGCTAGCAACTGGTCGTGTCTGGGGTTGGGGATAGCGCTTGCCCTGTGCATCAGTTTAACTGCACCCCTAGCCGCCCGATCGCCTCATCCCTCCCCCATGCCCTAGCATCCCCATTAAGAAACCTCACAACCCCTTGCTAAACGGCCCTTCTGCTCAGTAAGACAATGCTAGCCATTAGGAGCTAGCCATTAGGAGCTAGCCATTAGGACAACACCATGCCCCGCTTAACGCCCTACAACCTTCGCCTTGAAATTAGCCGCATGTTCAGCCAAGGCCAAGCATTCTTTGCAGAAATCAAGGTTCAAGACTGGCTCAAGGCCCATAATCAAGATCCCGCTGACTATGAGATTCAGTTCATCGAGCAGCCCGCGCCCCCTGGCTCTAGCCAAATCATTGCGATTTACATTGATCTCCAGCGCAAGGATGGGGAACCCGTCGATCCCTGGCTCCTGGAGGAGCTAAACCAGTAAAGCCCCGATTCTCCTCGCTCCCAGGGGCCAAGGTGACCGATCGACCCTCTATCCCACCGGGCGACGGATCCAGATTGCCTGTAGTCCCGCTGCCTTGGCCCCCGCATAATCTTCCCGTTCACTGTCGCCGATGTGCCACGCCCGATCGGCCTGAACCCGATGCTTCTCTAGTCCTGCCCGAAAAACCTGGGAATTGGGCTTCGCTGCCCCGACTTCCGTCGAAATTGTCACCGAAGAAAAGAATTGACTCAGTTTCAGCACATCCAGCACCGGATAGAGGCGGGAGTCGAAGTTAGAAATAATCCCCAACTCAATGCCCTGACTGCGCCACTGTTTGAGGGCGGGCAAAACATCGGGATAGATAAACCAGGGGGTCGCGGTGGCGAAATAGTCGTACAGTGCCTTAAAAAAAGCAGCAAAATCTTCAAACTGCTCGATCACGCCCAC
Source organism: Prochlorothrix sp. (assembly GCA_049452395.1). GTDB lineage: Bacteria > Cyanobacteriota > Cyanobacteriia > Prochlorotrichales > Prochlorotrichaceae > Prochlorothrix. The sequence continues at coordinate 1,622 of JBMTWK010000717.1, forward strand.
TTGGGTAAAGGTTTTCTCGGCGATCGTCTCCCACCAGACATATTCCTGCTGAAGGAGGGTGGTCGGATCGCTGCCGGGAAAGGCCATGGGCGGAGCCGCCTTAAATTGGTCGAAAAAAGCCTGATTAAGCTGGGCAGAGGGAGCTTCTACCCCAAATTGACGGGCAACGGCTTGGTAGTGCTGTCCGACACTGCCGCGTACCCCAAAGATAGTGCCGACGGCATCTAAAAAAATGACTTGGGGCCGATCGCAGCGCGATCGGGGACTTTGGGGAAACGGGGATGATGACACCATGATTAAACTCCTTGGAGAGAGCGAGGAGAAGGTTATTACTGGTTACTGGTTTATTTTTACTGGTTTTCTGGTTATCTCTGGTTCCCATGCTCTGCGTGGGAACTCCGCTTGGACGCTCCAGCGTCCTCTCAAGCTTGGTAGGTCGGGACACGATCGCGTGGGTCGGGAAGCGACTTACTGGTTCCCATGCTCTGCGTGGGAACTCCGCTTGGACGCTCCAGCGTCCTCTCAA
>JBMTWK010000718.1:0-2144 GCA_049452395.1 Prochlorothrix sp.
GGGACTTACCAGAGCAACTGGCCCCCCTCACCCCCACCCATAGCTACTCCGAATCCCCCAGCTTTCTGCGCCTGATGGGCATCCTCCGCTTTATTGCCCATCACCCCTTTGCCAATGGCGACGGCGGCACCCTAGAGACCCTGACCCAAGCCGTCCTCGATCGCCAGCTCTGGACTGGCTCCTTTACAAGCTGTCGGGACATGGTGCGCAAAGATATTCAACGCATCCTCAAGCCCTACGGATTGCTAGGGCCACATCGCTACAAAACTGGCTATTTTTTCGGGACTGGCATCTTTTCCCAGCCCCAACTGCTGCAACTGCACCAACTCCTGGCGGGCCAAGCCAACAGCCTCGCCGACCCCACTGGTCTCGCCCTGTACCAAACCCTCACCGATCGCCTCCAACACAGCAAACTCAGCCCCCTCCAGCCCTACCCCGTCCGCGCCCTCTACAACTTCACCATCACCAACCCCAGCCACCTCGCCCCCACCGCCCTCGCCAATACCGTCACCCAGCTAGAGCAGGAAATTGAACAGGGCGACTGTCTAGAACTCCAGCGCTTTGTGGGGGCAGCCCGCCATGGCACGGAGCCAGAGAGCTTTTTCTTGGCATGGCCGATCCAGATTGTTTTCCAGAATATTGGCTGGTATCTGGGCTATGAGGTCGCAGACGGTCCCAAGCGGGGGCTACTGTGCTTTGATCGCCTCGATCGGCTGTTTCGGGGCAGATCCGTGGGTCAGCAGCGCGATCGGGCGCTCCAGGAAAGTGCCTGTCTTCAGTTGCAACAGCTTTTCCAAGCTTCAGGGGGGCTGTTTTTGGGCGATAACCCCCAGCAGCAGCGCCAGTGGCTCAGCGGCAAAGCGGCCCAACGCCAGGAGATTCAGCAGGTTTTGGAGTTGTGGTTTACCGATCGGGCTTTTCGCTTTGTCAGCGAGGGAGACCAGCGCTTTCCCCCAGACCAAATCCGCTTTTCTCCCCGCCTCTCTTCTCCCCCCCGATCGGGCAACCCCAAACTCTTTGGCCTCAACCCCACGGGCGACCCCCACTATCCCCACCGCTGCCAACTGACGCTGCCCCCCTGGGCCTGGAAAAATATCGATCTTCAGCGCTGGATTTGGGGCTTTGAGGCGGGGGTTCGGGTCATGGGACCACCGGAATGGGTGGCGGATTTTGCCGATCGTGCCCAGGCGATCGCGGCCCTCTATCCCCCATCGGGCGCGGAAACTCCCTCAGTGACGATCACGACCAAACGACGGTGATTCGCCGCTTCCGGGCCTGGGTTCGGGACAATTTAATACCCTAACTCCCCTAAATTCAGAAATTTAGCCTAAATTTTAGTTACAATTTGCCCTTAGGAGTTCCTGCCATGTCTAAGCCTAAGATTCTTCAAGAGAACCAATCCTATACGTTTCGATCGTATTTTGAACTTTTGGCGGAACCCGATGAAATCTTAGCGGAACTGGGCTACACCCTCAAAGTTGAGATGTTACCGCTCCCCCGCAGCGATCGGCCCTTGCCCCAACAGGTGACCTTGGCTCAGCAAATCCACGACACCCTGCCCCTTGTCAGCTTGAGCAGTGAAACCGCTCGCCGCGAAGTGTTGATTGCCCCGATCGTCTTGGCCATTGCTGTCCATTGCCAATCTCAACTGCGCATTGAATACGCCCTTGCTGTCAATGATTGGCTGAAGGGGACGTTGGATTATTTGCTGCGATCGACCCACAGTTTGATTGTGATTGAAGCCAAGCGAGACGATCTCTCGCGGGGGTTTACCCAACTGGCGGCGGAAATGATTGCCCTGGCCCAAGCGGAGGATTTAGAGATGCTCTATGGGGCAGTGACGATCGGGGAGGTGTGGCGTTTCGGCAAGTTGGACCAAGCCCGTAAAACGATTACCCAGGATATTGCGCTCTACAGTGTTCCGGGCCAGTTGGAGCAACTGCTCCAGATTCTAGTGGGCATCCTAGAAGGAAATTCGCCTAAATTAGACAGTATGACTCCATAACTCACGCAGGCTCTATGCTGTCCTGGGTATACCGGAGTTTTAGCGCTATAACGGCCAAAATTGGCGAATTTATGTTTTGCGGGGGGGAGTATCGAGAGGTCGATCGTAGTCTGACTTTTCCTCAGGTGCCGAAGGAGTG
>JBMTWK010000719.1:0-2141 GCA_049452395.1 Prochlorothrix sp.
GCCGATAAAGTCTACCTGGTGCTGATGATTATGATGATCAGTCAGCGCTTTGAAGCACCGGGGCAAAGCATTAGCGGCTGGGTGTCCAGCATTATGGTGGCGTTTACCATTCCCGCCATTTTACTCGGCTCGATCGCGGGGGTGTATGCCGATCGTCACCGCAAGAAAACCATCCTCGTCCTCTCCAACCTGATCCGCAGCGCCCTCGTCCTCAGTTTGCCCCTGCTCTTACCCCTCTGTCAGGGGCTCCAGTGGCAGCAGATTCCCCTGGGCTTTTATGTCCTCCTCCTGGTGACCTTTTCCGTGTCCACCCTGACCCAATTTTTTGCCCCAGCGGAACAGGCCATTATTCCCCTCATTGTCGAAAAATCGGCTCTGCTCTCGGCAAACTCCCTCTACACCACCACGATGATGGGAGCGATGATTGTGGGCTTCGCCGTGGGTGAACCGTTATTGGATTGGGCTAATCATTGGGCGGAAACGATCGCAGGCTGGAGCAGTGGCGAAGTGCTCTTTGTGGGCTGTTGTTATGCCCTAGCGGGGCTGACCCTGGTGGGGGTGATCACCTCAGAACCCGTTCCCTCCCGCGCAGACGATCGCCCCCATCCCTCCGTGTGGCAAGAAATCCAAGAGGGCTGGCAATATCTGCAAGAAAACCGCATTGTCCGCAGTGCCCTCTTGCAACTGGTGGTGTTATTCTCCGTCTTTGCCGCCTTGGCTGTCCTCGCGGTGAGGTTAGCGGAAGTTATTCCCCAACTGGAATCCGATCAGTTTGGTTGGCTCTTAGCGATCGGGAGTTTGGGCATGGGCTTAGGGGCCTTTGCGATCGGACACTCCGGCGATCGGTTCGATCGCTTAACCCTCGTGCGCACCGGCAGTATCGGCATGGCCCTGTCCCTGTTGGGATTGGGGGTGGTCATTAGTCAGCACTCCTTCAATCCACTCAGTGGCGTACTCGTGTGTATCACCAGCTTGGGACTGTTTGCCGCCTTTATTGGCATTCCCCTGCAAACCACCATCCAAGCCGAAACCCCAGCGGAGATGCGGGGCAAAGTTTTTGGCTTGCAAAATAACGGCGTGAATATTGCCCTCAGCTTGCCCCTTGTCCTGGCCAGCGTAGCGGAACAAACCCTCGGTCTGGGCTTAACCTTTGGTCTTTTAGGGATTGGGGTCATCTTGGGGAACCTATTGCAATCTCCTTCTGCACCGGACTAATGTTCACCGCTTTTGAGCCCCTGCTCGGACAACCCCAAGCCGTAACCCTACTGCAACGGGCGGTACAACAGGATGCCATTGCCCCCGCCTACCTCTTTGTGGGGCCGGAGGGAGTGGGGCGACGTTTGGCCGCCCGTTGTTTTCTAGAACTCCTCTGTTGCCTACCCTCCGCCCGCCAACCCCAGCCCGTGGCCAGCATTATCCAAAGCCAACTGCGCCAAGGCAATCATCCCGATGTGCTCTGGGTAGAGCCCACCTACCAAGTGCAGAACCGCCGCATTCCCGCCAGCCAGGCCGCCGCAGAAGGCGTTAAAACCAAAGCCCCACCCCAAATCCGGCTAGAGCAAATCCGTGAAATTAGCCGCTTCCTGGGTCGATCGCCCCTGAGTGCTTCCCGTAATCTGGTGGTGATTGAGCAAGCCGAACGCATGGCCGAGAGTGCCGCCAATGGTCTGCTCAAAACCTTAGAAGAACCGGGACAAGCCACCTTAATTCTCCTGGCCCCCAGCGTCGATGCCCTCTTACCCACGATCGTCTCCCGTTGTCAGCGCATTCCCTTCTACCGCCTACCGGAAGCGATCGTTTCCCAAATTTTGAGCACCAGCCAGGTGCAGATCACCAATCCCACCCTGATTAAAATGGCCGAAGGGAGCCCCGGAGAAGCCTTAGGGTGTGCCCACTGGCTAGAAACCCTCCCGGAAGACATTGCCCAACTGGCGGACACCCCACCCCGCACCCCCCGCTCCGCCTTAACGATCGCTAAGCAAATTGCCAAAGAATTGGATTTAGAAGCTCAGGTGTGGTTTTTAGGGTACTTACAACACGCCTATTGGGAGCGCTTTCGGAGCCAGCCGATTATGCAACGCTTAGAAACCGCCCGCTTTCAACTACAGCGATCGGTTAACCCCCGTTTAGTGTGGGAAGTG
>JBMTWK010000720.1:0-2141 GCA_049452395.1 Prochlorothrix sp.
TTTGCCTTGGAGGCTGAAGGGTTGGTTGTTTTTTATCCCGATGGGGAACGGTTCAGGGAACCGGGCGAGTTTGCCGAGGAGCGGGATCTGGCCCAGCAAGAACGCGATCGGGCCTTTGCCAAGCTGCGAGAATTGGGCATTGACCCCAGCCAGCTCTAAACCTGAGATGAGCAGGTGCGTCCTATTGGTTGGGGGGCCAGGGTTGAGGGAAAGTTAACACGAAGCCGTTACGGTAGGGGTTGTGCCCCTGTGCCCGACCCGCTTTAGGGTGGAATGGGTTAGGGCTTGAGGATAGATTTGAGGGCGATCGTGATTTGATCCTGTTGCTCCGGGGTGAGTTCGGGGAACATGGGCAGGGAGAGGACTTCGCGGGCGGCTTGTTCGGCGATCGGGAGCTGGCCCGGTTGGTAGCCTAGGGAAGCGTAGACTTCCTGCTGATGCAAGGGAACAGGGTAGTAAATCATAGTACTAATGTCCTGCTGCTGAAGCTGTTGGCGAACCCAGTCGCGGCATGGAGGAACAGAGTCACCAGCAGCACGATCGCAGGGGGTAGCAGTCGCAGCACAGGGGCGCGGATCGGTGCAGGCGGGAATGCGGATCGTGTATTGGTGCCAAACGCTGGTGCCACCCTGGGGCGGGTGCGGCGGAATCAGGCCAGGAATCGTTTGCAACGCTTGGGTGTAGCGATCGGCCACGGCTCGGCGCTGGGCATTCCACTGATCGAGGTAGCGCAGTTTGATCGTGAGAATCACGGCTTGAACCGCATCAAGGCGGCTGTTAATCCCAATTTCCGTGTGATAGTAGCGCTGGGGGCTACCGTGTTCCTTGAGAATGCGAATTTTTTGGGCTAAGTCGGGATCCTGGGTAGAAACAGCACCCCCATCACCGCAGGCTCCTAGATTTTTAGTCGGGAAAAAGCTAAAACAGCCAATATCACCCCAGGTTCCAACCTTTTGACCGGCCCAGTCGGCCCCAGTGGCCTGGGCACAGTCTTCAATCACAAAGAGGTTATAGGCTCTGGCGATCGCACAAAGCCGACTGAGATCCAGGGGCTGACCAAAGAGGTGAACCGGAATAATGGCACGGGTACGATCGGTAATGGCTGCTTCCAGTTGATTGAGGTCCAGGTTCAAGGTATCCGGCTCAATGTCCACAAATACCGGCGTTGCACCCACTGCGGTGATCATTTCCGCCGTCGCAAAAAACGTAAAAGGCGAGGTAATGACCTCATCGCCCGGTCCAATCTTGAGGGCACGCAGCGCCAAGTACAGGGCATCCGTCCCCGAATTACAGCCAATAACGTGAGATACGCCCAGATAGGTGGCAAAGGCTTGTTCAAAGTCGGCCACGGCTGCGCCCCCAATGTAGCGACCGGAGGCCAGAAGTTCAGTAACCGCAGTATTCACTTCTGGAGCAAGGGTTTGATACTGCTGGGTGAGGTCAAGGGGGGGGATGGGGGGCACGGGTTACATCCTTAACGACTTAACAAAATTGGGTGTTTTGATTCTATCAAGGCAGGGACCATGTAATTTTCTGTGAACCTTTTTAGTGTTTGCTCACTTCCTGATCGACAATGGCCATATCCTCACCCTAGGAGGCTTAATCGCCATGCGCCTCGCCCATAAAGAGCATCCGCCGGAAGTGGAAACCAAAGCTCGCATTCTTCAGTCTGCTCAGCATCTGTTTGCGAAGCAGGGATACGACGGGACAACAACACGGGACTTAGCCCATTTGGCAGGGGTTGCCGAGGGGACTCTGTTTCGCCATTTCACCAATAAAAAGGCGATCTTAGTGGAGGTGGTCACCCAAGGTTGGGTGGAATTATTAACGGATCTGTTGACGGAACTGAGCGAGATGGGCAGCTATCGGGCTGTAGACCAAGTTATGCGCAAGCGCATGATGAATTTTCGCCAAAACCAAGACATGATGCGCGTCTGTTTTATGGAGGTGCAGTTTCACCCGGATTTGCAGGAGCGAATTCAAGGGGAGGTGGTGGACAAGATGATGGACGTGGCGGAGGCATTTTTCCAAACCGCGATCGAGCGGGGGGTTTATCGCCGTTTGGATCCCAAAATTATTGCGCGGGTCTTTTTGGGCATGTTCATGGTGGCGGGCTTTAGCGAGACAACCATTATGGACGC
>JBMTWK010000721.1:0-2140 GCA_049452395.1 Prochlorothrix sp.
GGTGAGATGCGCCCCAATCCCAGCCCAGCGATACCGTTAACCCTTGCCCTATGACCCTCACCGCTAGCGCCACCCTCACCGACCTCGGTCGCCAAACCCGCACCGCTGCCCGCCACCTAGCCACCCTCAGCCTAGAACAGCGCAATGCCGCCCTCGAAGCCATGGCCCAAGCCTTAGCGGACCAATCGGCGGCGATCGTAGCGGCCAATGCAGCCGACTGTGCCGCTGCCCAGGACGACGGCATTGCTCCGGCTTTGGCGGCGCGGCTGAAACTGGGGGAAACCAAACTGCGGGGGGCGATCGCCGGGGTGCGCGATGTCGCTCGGTTGGCGGATCCCGTGGGAACTGTGCAGATTCTGCGGGAATTAGACGAAGGCTTAGTGCTAAAGCGGCGAAGCTGCCCCGTGGGTGTGCTAGGGGTGATTTTTGAGGCCCGACCCGATGCAGTCATTCAGATTGCGGCCCTTGCAGTCAAGTCCGGAAATGGGGCCATCCTCAAGGGGGGCAAAGAAGCGGTGCGCTCCTGTCAGGCGATTATGGCCGCTTTACAGGCCGGTTTAGCCCAAAGTGAGGTCAATCCCCAGGTCTTGCAACTGCTGACGACCCGCGAGGAAACCTTAGAGCTGCTGAGCCTGGATCAGTACGTAGATTTGATTATTCCACGGGGATCGAACAGTTTTGTTCGCTTTGTCCAAGATAATACCCGTATTCCCGTCCTTGGTCATGCCGACGGCATTTGTCACCTCTATATCGACCCCAGTGCTGACCTGGACAAGGCGATCGCCATTGCCGTCGATGCCAAAACCCAATATCCCGCCGCCTGTAATGCGATCGAAACCCTCCTCATTCACCAAGAGGCCGTTAGCAGCCATTTAGGGCCGATCGCCCAAGCTTTGGAGGCCGCAGGCGTTGTTTTGAAGGGAGACGCAGCAACCCGCCAAGTTTTACCCCACCTCGCCGCAGCCACGGAAGAGGATTGGTCTACGGAGTACAGCGATTTGGTGCTCTCGATCCGGGTAGTCGATTCCCTAGCGATGGCCCTGGATCATATCAATACCTACGGATCTCGCCATACGGATGCGATCGTGGCTGAAGATCAAGCCGTTGCGGCTACTTTCCTCGCCCAAGTCGATAGCGCCGGAGTTTATCACAACTGTTCGACCCGGTTTGCCGATGGCTTCCGCTATGGCTTTGGGGCAGAGGTGGGCATCAGTACCCAAAAAATGCCGCCCCGAGGTCCGGTGGGTTTAGAAGGTTTAGTGACCTATCAGTACCAATTGGTGGGTAATGGCCATATTGCAGCAACTTACAGCGGTGATGGAGCCAAAGCCTTTACCCATCGGGATTTACAATTAGAAGAATCTCGGTAGAGGTCGTGCCCCCGTGCCGACCCTCTTCGGTCCAAAACCAGGGCAACCACGGGGGGTTTGCCCCTACCCAGTCCTTTAAATCGCTAAAGTGGGATGATCCCGTTTGCCCCGACCCAATCGATTCATTGACCAAAGTGGGATGGACCCTCTGGTTCCGGCCTCGGCTGGCGGAGGGGTAACTGAATGGTGAACAGGGTGCCCAAGCTAGGCTCTGACTGACAGGTGAGGGTGCCCCGATGGCGATCGACCACAATTTGATGACTAATCGCAAGGCCCAAACCCGTACCTTTGCCCACATCCTTAGTGGTAAAAAAGGGATCAAATAACTTAGCTTGAAGGTGGGGGGGGATCGGGTCGCCAGTATTGTGGATCTGAATCTGCACCGCAGCCTGCTCTGGTAACATCTCGGTCCGAATGGTAATGCAATGGGGTTGCTCCCAACTCATGGTTTCCAGGGCATCGATCGCATTGGCCACAATATTCATCACCACCTGGTTTAACTGACTGGGATAGCACTCCACCAGCGGCAATTTCCCATACTCCCGCACCACCTTAATCTCCGGATGGCTGCGCTGCTCCCGCAACCGATTGTGCAAAATTAACAACGTGCTTTCAATTCCCTCATGGAGATCCGATTCCTTAAGATCGGCCTCATCCAACCGTGAAAAATTCCGAAGAGACTTCACAATCTCCTGAATTCGAGTTGCCCCCACATGCATTGATTCAAGGATTTTGGGTAAATCTTCTTGGACAAATTCTAAATCTAGCTC
>JBMTWK010000722.1:0-2139 GCA_049452395.1 Prochlorothrix sp.
TAAGGCTAAGGTAAACACCAAAATTGCCGCTGCGCTGCGGGCGAACCCCACCGGCCCCGTCGGGGTTGCAAACACCAGTGGCCGTCACATTATGGAAGTCATTGAGGTGGAATATGCGACGGATCCCCGCAGTGACAAAAAGCGGGTGCTCTTCCGGATTCAAATTCGTTTGGTGAAGCTGCCCTCCCAAAAAACCTCGGAAATTGTGCGAGAGGTGTGTGAGTGTATGGCCGCGTACCTGAGTCCGGAGGCGGAGGAAGAGTTCTGGCAGCCTACAATTCAGGGGCACTTGGCAACGCTGCAATGGGATCAAAAGGCTAAGCCGACCCCCATGCTGGTGTTGGAGCAAACCGCCGAGGGCAAGAATGTGACCCTACGATCGCGCATGGGCACCAAGAAAAAGTATCAATACAAGGCAGAACAGGCTCCAGACAAGCCGTCACAGTCTCCTGCGCGGGTTTAGCTTGGTGGGGCTTCCCGTGATGCCCCGAACCTTGCCCTGCCGAGTCCCCAGGGGCAGATCTGCCGCCTGTCTGTCTTTCTAGGGCGGACTTTTTGCCCCCTTGGTGAGCGAATCGTTCTTTGTTTCTGCCGTCTCAGCCCTATCCTTAGCCCAGCCATGGCCCTTTCCCTGCGGGCACGGGAAATTCAAATTCTCGTGCAGTCTTTTCACCCCCTGATTGCCATTGAAACCGTTGAGGAAGAGCGGGTTCAAGCCCTTTTGCAGGAATCCACCCAGGACATGAATATGACCCTGTTTGAGTGGAGTGCGCCCCAGGGATTGGCTCGATCGCCGGGGGGGAATGTGCCCTGGACCAATGACTATGCCCCAGCGGGAACCCTGCAAGCGATCGACGATAAAACACGGGATCCCCTGGAAATGCTGCGTTATATCCAAAATATGAATCTACGGGCCGTTTTTTGGCTTAAGGATTTGGTACAGCACTTGGATGAGCCGGTGATTATTCGCCTGTTTCGAGAAGTGGTGCAGATGTTTGCCCACCATCGATCGGCGATCGTCCTCACGGGCAACAGCGTCGAGCTACCGCCAGAAATTGCCGCAACCCTGGTTTATTTTGACCTGAAACTGCCGGGACGGGACGAACTGGAGCGCATTACCCGCAAAACCCTGGGGGTGCTGAAAATGAAGCACCGCATCCAAATTCAACTCCAAGACGAGGAGCAAACCCGTCTCGTCCAAGCCCTCACGGGCATGACCCTACAGCAGGCCCAGCAGGTTCTTGCCTTTGCGGCCTTTGATGATGGTTGCTTGGATGCCAGCGATATCCAAAATATTCTCAACCGCAAGGCCCAGGTGATTCGGGAAGAAAGCCTGCTGCAATACTTTCCGACCAATAGCCTGACGGCGGAGTTGGGTGGATTTGGGGGGCTGAAGCGTTGGTTGGATCAAGCGCGGGTGGGCTTTAGCGATGGGGCGAAGCAGCTCCATCTTCCGGCTCCCAAGGGCATTTTGATTGTGGGTATCCAAGGCTGTGGTAAGTCTTTGGCGGCCAAGGCGATCGCTCGCTTTTGGCAAATGCCGCTGCTGAAGCTAGAAGCCGGTCGCATCTATGACAAATATGTGGGGGAGTCCGAGAAAAACTTTCGCCAAGCCATCACCCTCGCGGAGTCCATGGCTCCCGCCATTTTGTGGATTGATGAGCTGGAAAAGGGCTTTAGTATCCACAAGGGCGACAGCGACGGGGGGCTGAGCCAGCGGCTGTTTGGCTTTTTCCTGACTTGGCTCCAGGAAAAGTCCCAGGAGGTCTTCGTGGTGGCGACGGCCAATGATATCAGCCAAATTCCGCCGGAATTGCTACGTAAGGGCCGTTTTGACGAAATCTTTTTCGTTGACTTGCCTGACCCCGCCGAACGGGCCAGCATTCTGAAAATTCACCTTAAACTTCATCAGCAGTCCAGCCAAACCCTTGATGTAGAAGCCTTGGTGCAGGCTATGGTTGGCTTTAGTGGCGCTGAAATTGAGCAGACGGTCATCTCTGCCCTGTATCGCGCCCTCTACCTCCAAAAACCGCTTGATACTGCTCTCCTCCTAGATCAAATTCAAGCGACCATTCCCCTGTCTGTTTCCCGTCGGGAGGATTTGGAGTCCCTCCGTCTGTTGGCTAAGGACCGCTTTGT
>JBMTWK010000723.1:0-2134 GCA_049452395.1 Prochlorothrix sp.
CTTAGCTGGGGGATTTGCTGTCGATCGCGCTCCGTCGCCCTAGTCCTGATCGGGTGATTTGTTCTCATCATGCCCCTCAACTCCATGGTCAATCTTGCCGCTACCCCCACCAGCAGTACCCAACTCGCAGCCCTGATCCTCGATACTTTGCAGGGAGACCAGCAGGGGCACCCCACGGATCAGGCTTCTTTTCAACGGTCTCTGGTGTCCGCGATCGATCGCTACCAACAGTTCTACCACCAGCGCTACGCCAAGCTGTCCCTCCTGGGCCTGAACCAATCGATCCCCCTCGCCGAAGTTTATCTGCCCACCCAGCTCATTGATGAGCGGACCATTCGCTACTTTGAGTCCCCCAAAACCCTCAAGCAACTCAACCGCCAGCGGCGCAGCCGCAACCACGATCGCCAAGCCGACAGCGTTAGCCCCGCGATCGAAGTGGCCAATCACAAGCAGTACCTGCTGGTCCTGGGGGAACCCGGATACGGCAAATCGACCTTTCTGCGTGCCCTGGGTTTAGAAGCCCTCAAAGGCGCAGAGGGCAACTACCGCCGCCAATGCTTCCCGATTTTAGTTCCCCTGCGCAACTGTCGGGCCGAAACCCTGGATCTCTATGAAGAAATCAAGAAATCGCTGCAACTCTGTCAGTTTCCTGAAGTTGATCACATTCTGACGGTCTTACTAGAGCAAGGTCGGCTGCTGATTTTGCTGGATGGCTTGGATGAAGTGGTGCCCCAACGCCGGGACGCAGTGCAGCAGGAAATCCAAACCTTTGTCGATCTCTACCCCAAAAACCGATTTATTATTTCCTGCCTAAAATCCGCAGGTTATGGCGGTTTGCGGCGGTTTACGACCATGGAAGTCGCCCCACCCCGCCCCAAGGAAGTCGCCACCCTACTGCGCCAACAACTGCCCCTCTTTCTGTCCTACAGCTCCGACTTTATTGAACACCTCAAAACCCTCGTCGTGAGCCTGAACCTGCCTCGGATGCGGGACGGTAACCGGACTCCCTTCTTCTTGATGGTGTTGTGTTGGGTCTATAGCTAAACCCAGCGGATTCCCAGCAGCCCCAGCGCCGTGTACCGAGAGGCCGTAGATCTGCTCCTGGAGGGGGGTCCCAGCCATGGAGCCAGTCTGGACGGCTGGCTCAAAGCGGATCTCGCCAAAGCCTTACTGGCGGAGCTAGCCTTTCAGGGACTCTCAACCCAGACGATTCTGTACGATCGCCAGCTCCTACTGCGGCTCATTCAAGAATTCCTCAACAATACCGTCGGTTTAGACGACCCGCCTACACCGGAGCAATTGCTGGACTATTTTTGCCACCAGGGGATTTTAACGTCAGCGGTGGATCAAACCTATGTTTTTGTCCATCGCACCGTGCAGGAGTACCTCACAGCCTATTATTTGGCCCAATATGACAGTCCTTTGAGCCTTTTAATGCAAGACCGCATCACCGATCTGTACTGGCGGGAGGTGTTCTTGCTGTTGGCGGGGCAGGTGGACTGTGCCGATCGGCTTCTGCTGTTGATGGAAGAAGCAGCCCAGCACTATCTCCAGAGCGATCGCCTGCGGGCCTTGCTACGCTGGACCCAAACCGCAACCCTCAACACCAACGGCCCCCTTAAGCTGGCAGCCAAACGGGTTGCAGCCCTCGCCACCGCCCTCGATCGAGCCTTGGATCTCACCCGCACCCTACAGCTCGATGCCGCCATCAACTACGCCCTCAACCTCACGTTGGACCTAGCGGTGATCGTCGCCTCAGATTGGGTCACAGACCTCGATCGAACCCTGGCCCTCGATTTGGACGTAGAACAACCCCTCAACCCCAACCTAGAGGTAGCCCTAGAGGTCGTCATGGAGCTAAAAAAACTGCAAATCTTTGCCGACCCCAAAATTGCCCTGCTGGTCAGCCGCCTCAAGCGCCTTCGCCCCCAACAACCCCAAGACAAAGACCCCAAAGCGCTCCGAGACTTCAATCGCCAAATGCTGCAAGCATGGCTGGAATCCTTTGATCTAGAGTGGGAGTGGCTGCAACTGACTGAAGCGGAAGCCACAGCCCTCCAAGACTATCTATATATCTGTCTCGTAACTATTCAGGGGTCTACGAAGTTAGTAGGGTTTCAGCCCTCCGATCGGA
>JBMTWK010000724.1:0-2133 GCA_049452395.1 Prochlorothrix sp.
GGGGCAAACCCCCCGTGGTTGCCCTGGTTTTAGGCTGAAGCGGGCGGCACAGGGGCACGACCCCTACCGCGATTCTTTGAAAGTGGGATGCTCCCAAACTTCATCCCTGTCTTTTCTCCTTTCCCTGTGCAAGAGCCTGTTAGCGAGGGCATCCACCATGAAAAAAATCGGCATCCTCACCAGTGGCGGTGACTGTCCCGGCCTCAACGCTGTGATTCGGGCGGTGGTGAAATCCGCAACCCGCCAAGGCTGGGAAGTGTATGGCATTCCCAGGGGCACGGATGGCTTTATTCATATTGATCAGGGTATTTGCCAGCCCCAGGAATTGAAATTGCGAGAGCATGGCTACGATATTCCGGGCGTTTTGCAGGGATTGGATGTTTTACAGTTCCTCAGCGGCAGTATTCTCGGTTCCTTGAGCAAAGGGAACCCTAACGAGCCAGCGGTTGCCCAGCAGGTCCTGGCAGGCTATCAGAAGCTGGGCCTGGATGCGTTGGTTGTGGTGGGCGGAGATGGCAGTTTAGATATTATTTGCACCTTGGCGGAACAGGGCCAGTGGAATATCATTGCCGTGCCCAAAACCATTGATAACGACGTTCCCTTTACGGAGCAGGCCGTGGGCTTTAATACGGCGGTGAATACGGTGACAGATGCCCTCTATGACCTGACTTTTACGGCGGCAAGCCACGATCGGGTCATGGTGGTCCAGGTGATGGGCCGCGATGCAGGGCATTTGGGCCTGAGTGCGGGCATTGCCGGGGGGGCCGATGTGATTCTGATTCCAGAGCGGGTTCCCCAGCTTACCGATACGGTGGTTAGCGAAATTTGTTACCATCTGGCTAAAATCCGCAATGAAGGCCGAAAGTTTGCGCTGCTGGTAGTGGCGGAGGGGGTTCATGGCCCCAGTGGCCGCATTGAGAAGAATATCGGCGAAATTCTGGCTCAGCAGATTAAGGACTTTAGCCGTCAACTGTGTGAGTCGGGACAGGAGGATTTTTGCAGCATGGAGGATGTGGATACCCGATCGACGGTGCTGGGCCATATTCAGCGCAGCGGTACCCCATCCGCCTTCGATCGCCTGCTGGCAACCTCCTACGGGACCAAGGCGGTGGAACTGATTGCCCAGGGCTACCAAAATCAAATTGTGCTCTGGCAGGGCGGCAAAGTGGTCACCAAGCCCCTAGCGGAAGTTCTCCCGGTTATTCGTCAATGCCACCAGGAAAATCGCTGTGCAGGGCCAGTTTCCCCCGACTCGAACTTGGTACAAGTCGCCCAAGCCTTGGGGGTTTATGTGAGTGGTAGTGCTCCAGACGTAAGGATGGAGAGAGTCTAAAGGGCACCTCGATGAATTGGGGCGGGCGGCGAAGCTGCCCGTCACAACCCTGATTCTGTCGTAGCGATTGTGGCTAATCATAAGCCTGCTGAGTCACAAAACTGTTGGGCATAGCGACGCTGTGAGCGCAGACGAAGCTGTTTGCCTGGGAAAACTAACTGCCAAGACATCAAATACGCCCCTTTTACCGTTAAAGACCGTTGACCCTGGGCATCGATCGACCTCCGACAGTAGCCTAACCGCACCAACTCCGCCGCCTCTCGCTCCAGAAAATTCGCCACAATCCGTAAATACTCCCCTTCCCCTTCCGGTAACCCCGCCGGTCTAAATTCTAGGTGCTGCTGGAGCCGATCGAGCCGCTGCCATAGCGCTTTTATGTCCCATTCCTGGGGATAATGCAGCCCAAGCTTGAGATTTGGCATGGGGGGATAGGCAGAGACCTGTTGGGCATTGTTGACGCTGATCAGTTTGCCCGATCGATCGCGGCGCGTTAACTCCACATAATTAAACTGTTGTTTCGACCCTTCCATGCGGATGAGAGAAACAGTGGTTTGGCTACTGGGGTGGACATAGACTGAGAAATAGGAGGTATTTGCCCCGTTCTGAAAGGTGGAAGCCACAAGATAGTCTAGGGCCATGTGCCGCAAATACCGATCGAGGCTGCAAAAGTCTGCATCCCGATCGGCAAAGAATACGCCCTCTTCCACTGGCTCAAACTCGAATTTTGCCGGAATCTTGACCGTCGCCCAAACGACCAGAGGCCCTACCAAATTCAAAAACACGGGCGGCAGGGCCAGCAG
>JBMTWK010000725.1:0-2117 GCA_049452395.1 Prochlorothrix sp.
GCGGCGGTGGCCCAGGGAGAGGTGATGCCCCCGACCTTGGCCAGTTGGGAGGCGGCGGCGGTGCAGTGGCAGGAGTCGATCGCGTGGTTAGAGCAGGTGCCGCCGGAGTCTTTGTGGGGAAGCCTAGCTGCCGATCGCCAGGTGACCTACCGCAACAATCTACGGATTGCCCGCTATGCTGCGGCTGAACTAAAGCCCAATCCCCTCAAAAATGCGGCCCAAACCCAGAAAATTGGCACCCGCACAACCCTCAGCGTTTGCCAGATGGCGGGAGATTGTCGCTCGTTGCGCGGTGATACAGCCATTGTCCGCCCCGCAAGTCTATCCAAAATTCCCATTGCTTTGGCGCTTACCCTGGAGCTAAACTCAAAGAAAACCCCCCTTAATACCAGAATTGCGGTTAATTTTGGCAATAATACGGAGGATGGGGGAGAGGTGCGGGGTGGCCAAACCTATACCTTGGAAGCACTCCTGCGCAATATGCTCGCAAATAGCAGCAATGTAGCCTCTAATCAACTGATTGACTATTTGGGCTGGGAAACCCTCAATAAACGCCTGAAAGACCAGGGTTACAACACCAGTCGGGTGACGTTTAAGTTTGTGGGTGAGCAGATGATGCCCAGCCAGCCCGGTACCCAAGCCAATGTGCTGACGGCGCAGGAACTGACGGACATGGTGCGGGATTTGTATACGGGGGATTATGCAGGTCGGCGGGTGGTTCTGGAGGCACTGGGGGATCAGATCGATCGGGATTTAGCCTATACAGCTTTCCAGGGAACAGCGGCGCAGTGGATTGGTGAAAAAACGGGTCGCACGTCGGAAACTACAGGAACAACGGTGATTTTTGGGCTAGAAGGCCAAATCTATGTACTTTCAGTGATTGATCAGTCGGGGCTGTCGGATGTGCAGATTCAGGCTTTGCTGCGGGCCGTGGTGGACGAAATTGTGGCGGATCCAGCCTTTTAGGAAGGGATTTAGGGTGAGGGCTGCTCAATGGGGATGTGCCTGTATTTTAGGGGCTGGTTTTTAGGGGTGCCAGCGGAGGGTCAGTTGACCCCGATCGGTTGCGAGTGTTGCGGGTGCAGGTGTTCCGGGATCGTTGGTGGCTAGGGCCGGGGGGGCAGCGGTGAAGGTAATGGATTCCAGATTGCTGAAGAGGGGCGCAACAGACCACTCTAGAAGCTGGAGCATGGGGAATTGCTGCTTAAAAATGGTGGACAGAGAGGGCCAATGTAAATAGAGCGCTGTTTGGGCGGAAATGGGGGAATTTTCTGGAGTTGGGGATTGGTCCCAGCTTTGGAGCGATCGGGCGAGGGTTTCTAGGGAAGTGGCAAAAACTTCGTAGGGGGGAACGGTGGTGTGGACTCCAGCAACTTGGAGGTTGAGGCGAATGGCGGGGGCGCTGGGGGAAGCTTGGGAACCGGTGGGCGGGGGACTGCTCTCGGTGGCCAGTTGGGTCCAGGCCGTGACCGATCGATCGCCCAGTTTGACCCGATCGACATCGAATCCCTGCTCCTGAACCGCTCGATCGAGGGCTGCAATGAGGTCTGCCCCCTTGGGGCCACGGCGATCGAGGATGGCTAAACCCTGAAAGGTGCCCTCTTCTGCGGGAAAAAGACTAAAGGTGGTTGCTCCCGCTAGGGTTTCCTGGAAATTCTCTAGGATTTGCTGGACTGCAACGGAATTTAAGCAGGGCTGTAGGTTTTGGTTGAGTGTCTGGGCTAGGATCTGCTGAAGACTGGGGCCAAAAACGGCCTCGATCGGGGGCCAGAGGGCGGGGGAGTGATCTAGGGAGTCGTTGGGAGTGGGTGAGGTTAGACCCAAGCTTTGGAAACTGTGGTGTAACTGTTGGCTGGTTTGCTGTAAGTTACTGCTGGAAAAGGAAAGGGCTGGGTTAGGCGGCAGAAAAAAGGTTGACGGTCGTGCGGGAAGGAGTTCTGAGGCTGTAGAGGGGGGATTTTCGGGATTTGTGGGGGAGGAGATCGAGGGCTGAGCCGGTAAGAGACTGGGGGCTAGGGCAACGGTGAGGGTTAAGGTGTCGGCTTGGGGCTGGAGATTGAGGGCGAGGGTGTGGGGAGTGGAGAGTGGGGGGGGAAAAAGGCGGCAAGGTTGAGGAT
>JBMTWK010000726.1:0-2109 GCA_049452395.1 Prochlorothrix sp.
CTTTCGCCTCCAATCGCGCCCCCAAAAGCAGCCCCAAGCGTTCCCCCTCCCGCTCCCGTGCCCAGGCTCCCTGGCAGCGCTACCTTAAACCCCAGTACCAAGCCCTCGCCCTGGGCGACACCATTATGCAGGTTCTGGATCAGCAGCCCGATCGGGTCTTTGCGATCGCGGAAATCACCGACTTTATTTTTGAAGGGCTAACCCTAGAAGTCAGTATGCAAGCCCACGATCGGGTCTCCCATGTCCTTGCAGAAGGGGCACGCCGGGGCCAGTGGTTTCGCCCCAAATTGGGCCACTACCAAAGCAAGACCAAAACCGAAAATTAGCCCCCCTTGATTTCAGACAAATCGAGATGCTTTCTGTGTCCTGTGATACGATCGAGATAGGCTCTTGGATCAGGTTCCCCATTCTTATTAAACTGCCTATTCTGCTCTGCTGTTGCACTAGTCTGGGTCTCGATCGCCCCCATTGCGCTGGGCTACTGACCGGGGAGGTGTCCCTACCTAGACGGGTGTCTTTAACCCCAGGGGGTCGCCATGCAAAAGTTTTTTGTCTTAGACACCAACGTTTTACTCCATGAACCCAATGCACTCCTCCATTTTGAGGATAACCATGTGGTTCTACCCATTACCGTTATTGAAGAGCTAGACCGCTTTAAGCGAAAAATGGAAGAAACTGGGCGTAATGCCCGCAACGTCTCGCGGCAGTTGGATGCCTTGCGCAAACGGGGCCGTTTAACGGAATCCATTCCCCTCGATCGGGGCGGAAGCCTGCGCGTTGCCCTCTGTAGCAAAGAAACCCTGCGCCAGTTGCCGCTGGAACTGGAAGGAGACGTGGCCGACAACGCCATTTTGGCCGTTGCCCTAGAGCTAAAGAGAAACTGTAACTGCCCCGTTACCCTGGTCAGCAAAGACTCTAATTTGCGGATTAAAGCGGATGTTTTGGGGATTACTGCCGAAGATTTCGAGTCGGCCCAAGTCGATCTCCAGGATCTGTACCAAGGCATCGACGATCACGTTGTTCCCCCGGAAGTCATTACCCAGCTTTTCCAGAGCGGGGAAGCCGACCTCGATCGCGCCTTTCCGCCCAACCACGCCTTAATGCTCGTCGATACCACCAATCCCAACCACACCGCTTTGGGTGTTGTCGGTCCCAATGGGCACCGGGTGCGCCTCGCCACTAAAATCCCCGCCTCCGGTATTTCCCGCGTGCAACCCCGCAATCGTGAGCAACGCCTCGCGCTGGACTTGCTTTTGCAGGATAATATCCGCCTAGTCACCCTAGTGGGCAAAGCCGGGACTGGCAAAACACTGCTGGCGATCGCCGCTGGCTTGCAAAAAGTCGCCGACGAGCAACTGTATAGCCGCCTGTTGATCGCCCGCCCGATTATCCCCATGGGGCGAGATTTGGGCTATTTGCCGGGGGATGTTAAGGAAAAACTGACCCCTTGGATGCAGCCGCTTTATGACAACCTGGATCTCATCCTCGGCACCCAAGAGAAGGATCACCGCACCCAAAACCACAACAACAACAAAGCATGGCGACATGGCTATGAGGAGTTGATCGATCGGGGGCTGCTGCACATTGAACCCCTCACTTACATTCGCGGTCGATCGATCCCGCAGCAATACTTCATCGTTGATGAAGCCCAAAACCTGACCCCCCACGAGGTTAAGACCATTCTGACCCGCGCGGGGGAAGGCACCAAGGTAGTCCTCACCGGGGATCCGGACCAAATCGACAACCCCTACATTGATGCGGCTAGCAATGGCCTCACCTATGTGGTGGAGCGCTTTAAGGATGAACCCTTGGCGGCTCACATTACGCTCCAGCGGGGCGAACGATCGGACCTCGCAGAACGGGCCACCGAACTGCTCTAACCTGCATCCCCGCAAAAAAAGGTAGGACTGTCAAAAACAACATTCCTACCTGATGCAAGACCGAGCAAATAACCCATAAATGCTTGAACGGGGATGCTCTGGTTAAGACTGAAAAATTATGGCTATGGCAATCCTCAAAGTATCAGGAGCGATCTTGCTCCCCCGATCGCCCTCGGCGAGGCTGGGGGCAAGGGCTATTCAGATCCCAAGACAGATCGCTCTAGTCTTA
>JBMTWK010000727.1:0-2105 GCA_049452395.1 Prochlorothrix sp.
GGTGGAAGTGGGGGCGTACTACATTCCCTGGCTGGATAATGTGTTGGATTCGATCGAGGGGCCGGTGGCGGTGGTGGCGGGAATTTTGGTGACGGAGGCGTTTTTGGGGGATATGGCCCCGGAATTGCGCTGGGTTTTGGCGGCGGTGCTGGGGGGAACGGCGGCAGGGGCAACGGAGACGCTGACGGTGATGACGCGGCTAGCTTCTACGGCGACGACGGGGGGCTTGGGCAATCCGGTGGTATCTACGGCGGAACTGGGCAGTTCGGTGGTGTTGTCGCTGACGGCGATCGCGGTGCCCGGTTTAGCGCTGGTGATTGTGGTGGGTCTGAGCCTGTGGGTGGTGCGGAAAATTGTCCGGCGGCTCCAAGCTCGCCAACGACGGCGACAGCAAGAGACATTCTGGGAGGAACCGTAGCCGTTAGCCTGTCCGATCTGATGGTGCAATAACGGCTCAGCAACTGCGGTTAACCCAATTTTTCGCCGATTTCTACCCGTAGGCCATTGGCAAAATCCCAACCAGATTGTTCCCGCTTTCCGGCCAGTTGCACTTGGGTGAGTAACAAAACTCCGGCTCCGGTTTGGACGGCGACCCCTTGGTTTTTGGGCAGGGCGACGATCGTGCCCGGTTGAGGTTGTTCTGGGCTGGAATTGCCTGCATCCGGGGGGGCTTGCCAATCCTGGAGGGTTTGATAGGGATCGGGTAAGGCTAGGCCCAACCCTAGGGGCACTGTGGCTTTAATTTTGAGGTTTTGGTCCCGAAAGAGGGTGTTGCAGTTGGGGTAGAAGCCGCGAATTTGGTTGTGGAGTTCGAGGGCCGATCGGCTCCAATCTAAGCCATAATCTTCCTTTTTAATCAAAGGCGCATAGGTGGCTAGGTCAGGGTTTTGGGGTTCTGGGGCGATCGATCCGGCCTCCAGCCCTGCCAAGGTTTGCACCAACAGATCGGCTCCCACTTGGGCCAACTGTTCCCCCAGTTCCTGGGCCTGCATTAGTAAGGGGATCGGTACCGTCGCTTTCTGGAGCATTGCCCCGGTATCCATGCCCTCATCCATCAGCATGGTTGTAATTCCCGTTTCCGTCTCCCCCCGGTACAAGCACCACTGAATCGGGGCGGCTCCCCGGTAGGCGGGCAAGAGCGACCCGTGGACGTTGACGCAACCCAAACGGGGCATGGCTAAGACCGCTGGGGGCAGCAGTTGGCCGTAGGCGACGACGACAAAAACATCGGCTTGGGTGGCTTCCAGTTGCGCCAGGGTGTCGGGGTCTTTGCGGAGGCGATCGGGTTGCCAGACGGGGAGGTTGTGTTCTAGGGCGAGGGCTTTGACGGGGGAGGGAATCAGTTGGGAGCCGCGACCTCGGCGTTTGTCGGGTTGGGTGACGATGGCGATGACTTCAACGTTGGGCCGATCGAGCAAAGCCTGGAGGGAAGAAACGGCAAAGGAAGGGGTACCAAAAAAAACGATTTTCATATTTAGGGTCAAAGAAGTAATGCAGAAGTATTGAAATACAAGATTTAGGCTGGGGACTCAAAGCGAATTTCTTCGTAGATTTGTTCGATCGGCACTGTCAAGTCGATACTTTCTAAAATCACTAGATCTCCGGATTGATAGCTTTTAATCACCCATTCACCCGCTGAATTTTTATGGTAAATCTCGATCGCAATCTCTTCAGAACTGACGAGAACATAGTCAATAAGATTAGGATTTCTGCGGTAATTTTGAAACTTTTTGCCCCGATCGTAGGCTTCGGTGCTGGGGGATAGAACCTCGACGATCAAGCAGGGATAGGTGATGTAGAGGGCGTGGTCTTGATCGCGGCGATCGCAGGTGACGCTGAGGTCGGGATAGGTATAGTTGGCGGTGTTGAGCAGGTTGACCTTGAGGTCAGAGTTAAAGACCCGACAGGGGCCACCCCGCAAGTGCGATCGCAGGATGAGGAGCAAGTTAATGGCGATCGCGCTGTGGTTCTGACTCCCCCCGCTCATGGCGTAAACCTTGCCCTCAATCAACTCATGTTTTTCGAGTTGATGGACTTCCCAAGCAAAGTAGGCTTCAGGGGTAAAATATGGTTCCTGTTGTTGGACTGCAACCATGAAATGACCT
>JBMTWK010000728.1:0-2075 GCA_049452395.1 Prochlorothrix sp.
ATTCACGCTGCTCCCGTTCCGGTTAAGGGCAAGGTTTGCGCTTTGGGAATCCTCACCAGCCTGGATCAGAGTTTGGAGGGGTTGGTGAAGAGGTTGGGGGTTCAAGATTTCCCTTAGGCGGAGAGGAGACCTAGGGTCTGCATGACCGATCGTAGGGTTTCGACCTGATGCTCCGGCATGGGCACGAGGGGTAGGCGCAGGTTGCCGACCTCCCAGCCTTGGAGGGCTAGGGCCGTTTTAACGGGGACCGGGTTGGTGCTGATGAAGAGCGTTTTGAACAGATCGAAGAGGGCTAAATGTTCCTGGAGGGCGGCTTGGGTTTGGCCCTGCTCAAAGGATCGGATCAGGGTTTGGAGCCGATCGCCCACCAAATGACTGGCAACGCTAACGACCCCTTGGCCCCCCACCGCCAACAACGGTAACGTAAGGGAATCATCCCCACTGTAAAGACCAAAGTCGCTGGGGACCAGTTGCCGCACAGCACTGGCTTGGTCCAGGTTACCGCTAGCTTCCTTAATGGCGACGATGTTGTCCAGTTCCGCTAGACGGGCCACGGTTTCCGGGAGCAGGTTACAACTGGTGCGACCGGGCACGTTGTAGAGCATGATGGGCAGGTCGGGGCAGGCTTCGGCGATGGTCCGAAAGTGCTGGTATAGCCCTTCCTGGGAGGGTTTGTTGTAGTAGGGCACGACTTGCAGGGATCCGGAAAGTCCCAGTTTTGCTGCCGATCGGGTTGCCTCGATCGCCTCCTGGGTCGAATTGGACCCGGTTCCAGCCATGACCTGCGCACGGCCTGCCACCGCCTGCTGAATGACCTTGAACAGTTCTTCCTCTTCAGCCCAGGTTAGGGTTGGCGACTCACCCGTTGTGCCGCAGACCACCACCGTATCTGTGCCATGGTCGGCCAAATGGGCGGCGAGTTTTTCAGCAACCCCATAGTTCACACTCCCGTCGGGGTGAAAGGGGGTGATCATTGCGGTCAGAACTCGTCCAAAGGTCATAGCTTGAATCGTCGCTTGAATCGACGGGCATGGTCAGGGCTGGTGGGGGACTACCGTCGGCTTTTAAACTCCGGCATTCCCATAAAAGCGGCGATAGGCATCTTCAATGACCTCGCGGGCTACGGTTTGAATGCCCGTATGCTCAAAGTAATTGGTGCTCATGTCCAAAAAGGCCGCTAGGTAGTCTAGCTTATCATCACTGAGTTCAATGAAGTTCTGAAGACTGCTGGTAATTCGCCCTGGGGTGAGATCCCGGTCTTGGACAAATTGAGCCATCCAGCCTTGCAGTTCACCAAAGCTTTGCTGAATAAAGTTAAATTTGGACCCCGTATCGCCCCCTGGGAAGAAGTGGTTGACCACTTTGAAGGTGCCGTTTTTCTCTAGATCGCCTGCTTTGGTGCTGTCTAGGTGATCCATGACCTTATCGATAAAGTCTGGACCGAGGGGAATGAGGCCGTCAAAACAGAGTAATCCTGCCATCCGAATTAGGGAAGGTCCAGTGTACTCTGCGGTTAATCGGGCTACGGAGTCTTTGACATCCAGATCGTTGCCCTCTAGTTTTTTGTAGGCCATCACTTCGACGGCGGTTTTCAGGGCGAGATCTAGGGTTTGGGTGGTGTCGGCTTTGGGGGTGAGCTTTTTGATGAGGCCGCCAAACAGGGGGATTTTGCCCCCGACTTTATCGGCTAGGGCTGTTGTGCCGAGGACAACATCGGCGTTGTCGATCGTCTGGTAGAGATTGACGGCGGATTTGTAGCCCAGGTTATCGTCGTTGTACAGCTTGAGGGCCAGGGTGCTGATGGTTTGGATGACCTTGGGGTCGGATTGGCGGGTGACGGCGGCGATCGTCCGCTCCCAGCCCACCCAATTTTCCCATTCGCCGGGAACCAAAATATCTAAGGCATTGAGCGCAAAGGTCGTGATATTGCTCTCAGGGAGCTTATCCACCAACTCGTTAATCGGTTTTACCATGGGGGTCACTGGATTGGAGTGTGAACTGGATCAACTGGATCAAGGGCACGCTGATGATGGGCTAAGGCTCAATTTGGGTTGAGGGTCGGCACGGGGGCACGA
>JBMTWK010000729.1:0-2074 GCA_049452395.1 Prochlorothrix sp.
CTCTCCACATACTGTAACCATTGTGTCAATAGCCTTCCAGATGCGCTTACCCTGGCAAGTGTTGGGTTTCGATCCGAACCAGGGAGCCACAGGGGCGGAGGGCGGTGCTGGCTTGAAAGGCTGCGGGCACCAGTAGTGTGATTTGCCGTGCGGTGCCATTGAGGAGGGCAAAGGGGGTAGGGGCGACATACATTTTGCGATCGCGAACGATTAAGTCGCCGTAACTGCCAAAGCCTTTGAGGTTTCTATTGTGATGACTGTAAGTGTGATCGGCGTTGAGGAAGTCACCGTGACACATGACGAGATCATAGACGGGATATTGCCGATCGGGAACTTTGGCAGGATAACGACCAAAGACGTAGTAAATCGTTCTGCCTTGGTGTAGACCACGGGGGACTTGACTATTACAGTCATAGTTGGCTTCGCGCCCTGGAAACCCTAATCCTTTGATCTCAAAGCCCACGGGATCATCAACGAGCTGGAAGTCGGGGTAGCGATTTCTGGAGGGTTGGTCAAAGTTGAGGCCGATCGCGCTTAGGCGAGTGGCAAACCAGTTTTGAAAGCTAAATTCTTTATCGCTGGAGGAAACGCGCTGAATCAGCTCGCTGGCCTCGATCGCACGAGTACACTCCAGAAAAACTGTCTCAATACACCGATCGATCGACATAGGGTCACAAAGGGTGGGGGATCGGTTGGGGGATCGAGGTTGGGGCCGATCGGGGGAGCAATCGGGGCCAAGGCTGGGGGGAAACGGGGGCTACTGGGGCGGAGAGCCTAGCCAAAACCAACCCCCTGGGGATGGTGAAGAGGGGTGCCCGGTGGGGGGGTGGGGCTAGGGAACGGTGGGGAGTTAGGGGGCGTTAGAGGTCTGGGGTGAGTTTGGTGTTGCCGATGAAGAGCAGGGCGCAGATCATGGCAATCTGTAGGGGCCAGGGCGCAAAGTCATAGCTGAGCACGCCGCAGATAACGGCCACGATCGTGGCAACGGCAGTGAACCACAACTTTGTACTGTGTAACATCATCCAAACCGCAAGGAATCCCAGCATTAGGGTGCTGAATTCGAGGGGGGAAATAGACATGATTACGTCGCTATTTTATGGGGGAGTTGACGATGTAGGCTGACTCGGAATCAGCCCAGGGCGCGGATTCAGGGGTTTCGATCGTGATCAAGGGCGTGCAGTCGTTGCAGGACAGCAACCTTACCGGGGACTGCACGGGGGACGGCTCGATCGGGGATCCCAACTCAATGCCAGCCCCTCTGATCCTTACAGTATCACAGATGACTAAAATTCCTAGTTGACGAATCCTTACGATGTGAGCCTCTGCTGACATCTACTGTAACGATAGAGTCGAGCCGAGGCAGCGCTGGTCTTATTTTCCCATGGCGGACTGGGAATGCCCACGGGGTGCCCTGGGTTTGGCCCCATATAGGAACGCCCTGCGCGGGAACGCCCTGCGCGGCCCAGGGAGCAAGCTGCCGCCCCTAGTCCAGGGGGTTGCGGTAGAGGCCAAGGCGCTGCTGGAGCAGGAGCCAAAGAAAGGGGAAATCTTCAATAAAGTAGCGCCGCCAGAGGCGTTGGGGCTGTTGGCTAATGCGGTAGAGCCATTCAATGCCCCAGTTGCTCATCCAGCGGGGGGCACGGCTGACGGCTCCGGCCTCAAAGTCGATCGTCGCGCCGATCGCGAGAAAAATCTTAACGTGGGGCAAGCGGTGGCGATGCTTGTGGATCCATTTTTCCTGCTTGGGTGCGCCAACGCCAACGGCGAGCACTGTGGCTTGGGATTGGTTAATCAGATCAATAATGCGATCGCCCTCGGCCTCGTTGTTTTCAAAACCAAAGGACGGCGAGTGGGCCGCAACGACCATATTGCGCCCGACCTTGGCGTTAATGTTCTCCCGCGCCCGATCGGCCACCCCCGGCGCTGCCCCCAGCAGGAACAGGGTCATGGTGTCGTCGTTGTGGTAGTAGCGGTAGAAGGCGGGCAGGAGGTCGGAGCCGGAAAGGCGCTCTTTGAGGGGGGTGCCGAGGAATTTGGAGGCGTAGAGCACGACTTGGCTGTCGCAAATGCGGTA
>JBMTWK010000730.1:0-2074 GCA_049452395.1 Prochlorothrix sp.
CGATCCCAGATCCCCGATCCCAGATCCCAGATCCCCGATCCCAGATCCCCGATCCCCGATCCCAGATCTCATGACCCCGATCGCAGGTTCCATATACGTGAGGATCACAATCAATGACTGACTGGCTTTTTCACCTGCTGACCCAAGAGCAATGGTTAGCCCTTACGGGTAGCCTCGCGATCGCGGCCAAGACCGAGACCCCGATCGATCGCCCCTCCTTCCATCGCCACAAAACCAACCTCCCCCCCTACGCGCCTCCCTCCTTCGCCCAGGAAGGCTTTATTCATCTTTCGACCCGATCGCAGGTCTGTGGTGTCGCCGATCGCTTTTACCAAAACCAAGGCGACTTAATCCTGCTGGCGATCGATCCCCACCACCTCCAAAGTGAAATTCGCTGGGAAGCCCCCGCCCATCCCGACGGTAGCCCCCCCGAAGCCGATGCCCCCCTGTTTCCCCATCTCTACGGATCCCTGAACTGGGATGCTGTAATCGAAGTGTATGATCTGCCCCAACACGGGGGCCGATTTACCTTACCCCCCGCCCTCTAGTCCTGTGCCTTTCGCCCTTTCCTAACCCTGGCCCTTTCCCAACTATGGCCCTTTCCGACGGTTTGAAATTTATGCTGAGCTTGGCCCGGTCTCCCCTGGCCCAGAAGGTGACCTGGTGGGTGTTTTGGAGCCTGGTGGCGGTAGAGGTGGTGATTTTTATTCCCTCCTACCAAAATCGCAAGCAGGAGTACCTCGATCGCCTTGCGGCAGTGTCTAACGAACTGCTCCTAGCCACCCGCCAAGAAGCCACGACGGGCGAAGACATGAAGGCGCTCTTTGCCGAGTTTTCCCGGCAGTTTAATCCTGAGTCGGTGGTGGAAGGGGGAGCGCTGTATAAACGGACCACGGGGGAGCGGGTCAGTGCCTTTGGGGAAGTGCCGCCCCTCTTTGCCATTCCCAACACCGCCCAGGATCCGATCGGGGTCTTGACCCGCACCGAGCAACGCTATGACGTGGCTAGTCTCAGTGTGGGCTTTACAATCAATGATCAATACGTGATTGTGGTGCGCCATGATGCCTCAGGGTTGGCCGCAGACCTACGGGGCTATGGGTTGCGGGTGGCGGGGCTGGTGGTGCTGATTGCGACGGTGGTGACCGGGACCACCCTGGTGGTGGTGGGCCAGTTGGTGATTGGGCCAGTGTTGCAACTGCGGCGGGACTTTCTCCGGGCGGGGGAAATTGTCACCCAGCCCTACCCCAATCAGAACATTGCCTTGGAAACCCAGGCGATTCAGCAGCAGGACGAAATGGGGGACGTGGTGCGATCGTTCCAGAACCTATTTCAGCGCACCTGTAGCGCCATCCAAGCCCGGTCCCAGACGGAAGAAGCCCTACGGGAAGCCCAGCTTAAGTCTGAGCAACTGTTGCTCAATATTTTGCCCGCCACCATTGCCGAACAGCTTAAACAGGGCCAGCGGGCGATCGCCGAAAACTTTGAACAGGTCACCATTCTCTTTGTGGATTTGGTCAACTTCACCTGTCTGTCTACCCAAATGCCCGCTTCGGATTTGGTCTGTTTGCTCAATGAGATTTTTTCCCGCTTCGATGCCCTGGTGGAACACTACGGCCTAGAGAAGATTAAGACGATCGGCGATGCCTATATGGTGGTTGGCGGGGTGCCCACGCCCCACCCAGACGCAGCGGGAGCCATGGTGCAGTTGGCCTTGGCTGTGCGATCGGCCCTGGATGAGTTTAACCAAGCCCACCACAGCAATCTTCAGGTGCGCATTGGCATCAACACCGGTCCCGTCGTCGCCGGGGTCATCGGCATTAAAAAATTTACCTACGATCTCTGGGGCGATGCGGTCAACATTGCCAGCCGCATGGAGTCCCACGGCATTCCCGGCAAAATCCAGGTCAGTGCGGCTACCTATGCCTTGGTGGGCGATCGTTTTCCCTTTGAGCATCGCGGCACGATCGCGGTTAAGGGACGGGGCACGATTGAGACCTACCTGTTGTAGGGTCGATCGCGCTGGGGTTGGCAGGCCGATTGCAAGCAAGGCCGATTACAAATCGGCGATCCCAGG
>JBMTWK010000731.1:0-2067 GCA_049452395.1 Prochlorothrix sp.
ACCACCTCTTGGGTGGGATGGGCCTCTGGCCCGTCTAAAGTGGGATGGACCCCCCTGACGCTGCCCCTCGCTGCCCCTCGCTGCCCCTCACCCCCTGGCCTCTGTTGTCATGCTATCCACCTTCTACTACGTGCTGCGATCGACCCAGGATGGTGCCTACCTCAGTGCCCGTCCCGATCCCCAGCAGCCCGATCGGCGCTATTTGCTCCTGTTCCAGGAAAACCACGAGGCCCGCAGCTACCTCAATACCCATGCTGCTGAGTTTCGCGATCGGGTGGCGATTGAGTCCCTGGGTGGCCCGCAACTAAAGGCTGTTTTAGACCGCTGGGGCTTTGTGGGGCTGGCTCAGGTGAAGGATCCCTTGGTGCCGACGGTGCAATTTCTCGATCGGAACTAGGGTGAGCGTCTCGCTATAGACCCAGGAGGCGGAAAATACTAAAAACGCCCGTGACCGGTGAAACCAGCCCCCGCAGAATGGCTCGGAAATTCCCTGCGCCCGATCGGGCCACCAAAATCGTGTCATTGGGCTTGAGCGGCGGGTTCTCATCCACATCCAAGCCCTGGGCTAGATCGACCTCAATGCGGCGCTGGCTTACGGTGCCATCGGGATTTAAGCGCACCAATTCCACCGATCCCCGGCTGGCATCATCGTTAAAGCCCCCGGCTGCGAGCAGTGCCTGAATGAGGGGGGTATTGGGGGAAACTTCCAGGGTGCCCGGTCGCTTCACTTCCCCAACGACGTTAATGGCGATCGTGTCGGGGGAGAGGGTCGAGAGGGCTAGGGTGTTGTAATCGTTGAGATTAACCGCCGCTTGGGGAATAATCACCGAATCCCCAGGGCGTAGGGGCAAATCCTGGGCAATATCTCCCTCTTGCAGCAATTTCCAAAAATCCAAGGCAATGACCTGCTTTTCCCCCTGGATGGTGGTGCGTTGAACTTCAATCTCCCGCACATTGGCCTCCTGGGTGATGCCTCCGGCGGCTTGAATGGCGGCGGATACCGTTTGGATTTCGCCGCTGAGGGTGTGGGTTCCGGGCCGCTGAACTTGCCCCAATACAGCCACTTGGATGGTCTCATCGGGCTGCATGGCGAAGGTGGCGGTGGCGATGCGCTGGGCTTCGGCGAGGTTGAGGTCGGTGGCGGTGGGAATGACGATCGTGTCGCCGTCTTGGAGCAATAAATCTTGTTCCAGTGCCCCCGTGTTAATGACCTCCCAAAGGTTGGCGGTGAGCACGGCACGGCCCCCTCGGCCCTGGGGTTGCAGCCGTCGCACTTGGATCTCGCGAAAATTGGCACCGGGGGTTACGCCGCCCGCAGACTGGAGGGCTTGGGTCAGGGTTAGCAGGCTTTCAAAGGTATAGACTCCGGGCTTTTTCACTTCTCCGGCGATCGCCACCTTGAGGGACCGGGCTTTGAGCAAACTCAGGGTAACGCGGGGATGGCGAACAATGGGGGAGATGGCCTGTTCAATGGCCCGTTTGGCCTGGTCTAGGGTCATGCCTGCCACCGCAAGACTGACTCCCTCCGGCAGCATGACCGAACCGTCGTCTAAAACCGCCATCTGTTGGCCATATTCCGGCACATCAAAGACGGCCATTTGTAATTGGTCTCCCGGCCCCAGGAGGTAATTGGCGGTGACGGGGGAGCTGCTGGGGCTGGTGCGGTTGAGGCTGCCCTCCAGGGAAAATGGGGTGAGGTCGGCGGTGGGGGGGGTGTTGGAACGGGTTGGGCTGGGCGCTTCGATCGCCCCTGGAGCGTTGGATTGGGCGAGGGCAAGGGGGGAGAGCCACAGCGGAAGGCCCACCAGGCCACACCATCCTAGGGTTTGTACCGCTTGGCCCAGGGCAGGGAAGCGGGTCTGTCGCGATCGGGGGCTAGCAGGGGGCAGGGAAGCGAGGGGTGCAGAGGATTGGGGGGCTTGCATGGACATGGCGCGATAGGACAGAAGGGATCTTAAGGATGGGGGGATAGGGGTTAACCCGGTCTGGAGTTTTGGGGAGCCGTGTTGATCTAGGATGGCTCTAGCGGGATCTTGAAGGTTTTCGGGACTGCTTTTGGCTTTATTA
>JBMTWK010000732.1:0-2066 GCA_049452395.1 Prochlorothrix sp.
GGGGCTAAAACTTCGGCGATGACATCGACTAACTTTTGGGCGGCACCGGGTTCGCCCCGCACCTGCCGCAGCCGATCGGCCATGGCCCCCAGCCGCTCTGGTTCCCGCAAATAGCCCAAGGCCGTTTCTGCCACCTGCTCCGCTGTGAGATGCCCCAGCAACTCCGGCACAATCATTTCCCCCGCCCAAAGATTGGGCCATGCCAGCAACCCCAGCCGCTTTTCTATCCAGCGGTTGTACAACACCACAAAAGCCGTTCCTACGCCGGGTAAGTTGGCAATTAAGCCGGGAATGCCGTCCCAAGCTTTCATAATCTCTGGATAGTTGCTGGGCAGGAGCACAATCATCGGCACCCCCATGGCCCCCAGTTCGGCGGTATTGGCCCCGATCGTCGTTAAACATAAATCACACTGGCGCAGGCGATCGTAGGCGGGAAAGGTGGGGTCTAGCTCGACGATCGTGCCCTGTGCGGTGCGGAAAAAGGGGAGGGTGTGGTCGGGTTGGACCAGGGTGGTGGGGGGGCTGGGGAGCTTGGTGGCGTAGGGGTTGTGTTCCGGTTGGGCGAAGCGGGCGAGGGCGGCGATCGTGAGGGTGGGGGCGACGGGGATGAAAAGGTGGAGGTTGGGGAGGGTGGCTTGGAGCCGATCGGCCACGGCTAAGAGCAGGGGCAGGCCCACGCCTAACTTAAAGGACTTGGAACCGGGGAGGAGGCCAATGCGCCAGGGGCGATCGATCGGGGGGCCAGTTTCCGCCGCAGCGGGTTCTGTAGGGGCTGATACGCCGCTTTCCAGCATTAAATCCCCCACAATGCGGTATTTGTGGCGATATTGCGCCGGAGCTTTGTCCAGCAGGGCCGCAGACATGACCCCAAAGCGATCGACCCAGCGGGGCCAGTTGGCCATCCATTCGCCATAAACCACGGTTTTGT
Organism: Prochlorothrix sp.; assembly: GCA_049452395.1. Lineage (GTDB taxonomy): Bacteria > Cyanobacteriota > Cyanobacteriia > Prochlorotrichales > Prochlorotrichaceae > Prochlorothrix. The sequence continues at coordinate 929 of JBMTWK010000732.1, forward strand.
AGCCCAGCCGCTTGCCAATCACCACCGGGAAAACCTGATCCCCCCCCAAAAACAGAACCACCCCCTGCGATCGCCAGTCCCACCCCTCAGCAGTTTGCCCCCACAGCAAAAAGGGCCAAAACTGCTCTGCGCCCTGGATGCGGTCTAGTTCTGGATAGCGCTGGGCGATCGCCACTTCTTGCCCGGAGGCATTGCTACAGGGGGACAGCACCAAGGACAGCCGCAGCCGTTGGCGATCGTCCCCCCAGCGTCGCCGCAATTCCTGCACCACGGGCCGCACCCAGGTGGCAATTTCCCCCGGTCCATTGGACAAAATCAAGATATCCGTGGGGCGATCGATCGTTGAGTCCATGTGTCAGTTGCCCTAGCCGATGGTGGTGCGGTCTGCCCCAGGGTTGGCCCCGCTGAGTCCTCGGTGGCCTCCGGTTCCCCAGCCCCAGCCCCGCCCGACGGCGTTGCTCCACTTCAGGGGGACCGCTTGGGGTATGATGTGAAGTGGTAAATTGTACGATAACAAAACGTCTGGGTTATGGATATTTTGGCACTCGGTTGGGCTGGATTACTGGCTGTGTTTACTTTTTCCATTGCCCTTGTGGTTTGGGCACGGAACGGAGACAACAGCATTGGGTTCTAAATCCCCCTAAGCTGGAGGGCTGGTCTAGGCTTCTGTTTTTATGGAAGTGACTAGGGCAGTCCTGCCTTGGGGGAGCGTCGCCGCTCTGGACGGCGCTAAAACCTTTGGTTTTGATGGGCGCTGTGATCTGAGCGCTTTTTTAATGGGTATTTTCTGTTGAGTTGGAAGCCAGCCACCACGCTATGGAATTTTCAGTTGCAACCCTTTTAGCCACCCTTGCCCTCGGCCTTATGGTTGTGCTCACGGGGGGCATTGCCTACCTAACTGCGGCGGACTGGCGCGATCGTCGCCGCCAAAAAAACCTGATGCGCGATCGGCCTCTGCCGCCCACCCCCCGCCGCAAAGAAACCCCGAAGTCGAGCAGTGCGGGGAAGTCTGGCACCAAGGCGAAGTCTGGCGGTAAGGCGAAAGCAAGTCCAGAGAAGTAACACCCAAGCCAGATCGGGTGAGTAAGCATTCAGGGGGTCACGGAGGAATGCGGGTTTCAGGCTCTGAAAATCCCGG
>JBMTWK010000733.1:0-2063 GCA_049452395.1 Prochlorothrix sp.
GATCGTACCCTCAAGGGCTTAGTTGAACTGGGCAATCTGACCCCCGCAGAAGCAGACTTAATTCACCAGCAACAACGATCGCTTCGTGCCCTCACTTCCGGTCGCTGGCTCTGGATTGGGGGAACCCCCTGGATTTCCATGCCAGAAAACTTTTCGGGGGGGTATAACTGCACCTCCACTAACGTGACGGACTGGCGAGCCTTCGGTTTGATGATGAACCTAGCGATGATGGGCTGTGGCACGGGGGCCGTCCTAGAACCTTGCTATATTGAGCAACTCCCCCCCATTCGCAACAAGCTTCAGGTCACGATCGCCTCCCCCGTGGGGGCTGTACCTGCCGCAGAACGCCAAGACACAACGATCGTCAAGATTGATGGTCATCATCAAGTGGAAATTGTCGCGGGAGATAGCCGTCAAGGTTGGGTAGACTCCTATCAAGCCATTCTGGAACTGGCCAGTGATCCCCGCTTTAGTCAGGAACAGGGCTTAAAGGACCAAGCTCCCGTTATAGAAATCACCGTCAATTTAGGAAACGTGCGCCCCTCCGGAGAAGCCTTGAAAGGCTTTGGGGGAGTGTCCAATCCCATTAAGTTACCGGGACTCTACGAGCGGTGTGCTGCCATTCTCAATAAAGCGATCGGCCGTCAACTGACCTCCGTGGAGTGTTGTTTATTAATCGATGAAGCCGCGATCGTCGTGGTGGCGGGTAACGTCAGACGGAGCGCAGGCATTCGTCAATTTGCTGCTGAGGATGCCCTCGGGGCTGCCGCCAAAGATAATCTCTGGGGACAGGATGAAAACGGCAACTGGCGCATTGATCCCGAACGGGATGCCCTGCGCATGGCCAACCATACCCGCGTTTTTCACCGGAAACCCACAGCGCAAGAAATCACCGATGCCGTGCGGAAGCAGTTCTACTCTGGAGAAGGAGCCATTCAATACGCTCCAGAAGCGATCGCCCGGGGCAACGCAGATTTACTGCCCCACCCGGAACTGAAACAGGAATTCATGGAAATCTACACCAGCCTGGGGCGGGAAGAAGCCAAAGGCTGGATTCGTCAGCACCATCCAGAGATGCCGGAAGATGAGCTAGAGCACCGCCTACAGCGCTATGGTTTGAATCCTTGTGGTGAAATTTGCGGTTCCCTCTTTCATTGCAACCTAGGGGAAATCCACCTCAATCAAATCGATCCCACGGACTATTCTGCCCAGGAACAAGCGTTTCAATCCGCTGCTTTGTCCGTTGCCGTACTCCTCAACCACCAATTCCAAGAACCCCGCTATCAACAATCCCGGCTCTGGGATCCCATCGTTGGCGTATCCTTTACCGGCTTATTTGACTTTTTTGTGCATGCCTTGGGGGCAGAGTGGCTGCACTGGTGGGCCGCTGGGCGACCGGACACCGAGCAGGGCAAAATCTTTAAGAGCAAGGAAGCCAACTATTTAGCAACCTGGCGCGACATTGTTCATCAAACCATTTGGGACTATTGCGATCGTCATGGACTGAAACGTCCCAACCGCTGCACCACCGTACAACCTTCGGGAACGAAAAGTTTACTCACTGGTGCTTCTCCTGGCTGGCATCCCCCCAAGTCCCAGCGCTTCTTACGACGCATTACCTTCCGCAAAGAAGATGCCGTCGCCATGGCTTGCCTGGACTACGGGTACAACATCATTCCCTCCCAGTCCGACAAGGATGAGCAGGGCAACCTCCTCAACGATCCCTTTGATCCCCGCTGTACCGAATGGTTAGTGGAAATTCCCACCGCAGTGAGTTGGGCAGACTTACCCGGTGCCGATACCGTAGATATTAGTCAATTCTCCGCTCTGGCTCAGTTTGACTTTTATATGCAGGTACAACGCCACTACACCCGCCACAATACCTCCGCAACGATCGAACTGCGGGAAGCGGAAGTAGAGCCCCTAGCCCAGGCAATTTACGACTCCATTACTCAAGGCGATGGCTATATGTCTGCCGCCCTGCTGGCCCGGTTTGACGATCACCAAACCTTCCCGCGCTTGCCCTTTGAACCCATTTCTAAGGACGTATACGATCGCTTACA
>JBMTWK010000734.1:0-2062 GCA_049452395.1 Prochlorothrix sp.
CCCCCCCCCCCCCACTCTTCCATTAAATTTTTTCGCTTTCAGTGGAAAGCCAAAAGATGCCACTAAAGCGATGGCAATTGCCTCGAGGTGCCTGACTTCCGGGTTATGGACGTTACGACACTAAAGCTGACTGTGGGCACCATCACAAAAGGGAGGATTTTGTGTGTGCTTACACAGGCAAAGGGCCACTTTTTTCTGCTCTGCTAGCTCAAATTTGAGGGGCGTGAAGGCGGTTCCTTGGTGTGCGCCATCGCAAAAGGGCTGATTTGCCGATTGACCGCAGCTACACCAAAAATAATTACCCGCTTCTAATTCAAGAACAACGGGCTTTTTAGCTGCAATTGTAGGCTCAGAGGTGGATTCAGACATAGGGAATTTCTAACCAGTGCTAAGTTGACTTTGAATGTCCCTATTATCAACCGTCTTTTATAAATAGACAATATGGCATAAAAAATACACTTTGTCTCTTTTATAGATACACTGAAGATAGAGGACGATCGCCTACGATCGCTGATTGTGTTGTTTGCCGTGTTTGCAGGGATATTCTACCGCCTGTTTAGGGGACTCAAGGGCTGCAGATCCTGGTCTGCTGGACTGGACTCCTAGGGGAAAAGGCCAAAAATCTCAGTATGATGGCAATATCTCTTTACTGAATCCCGTCCTTATGATCTCCACGGCTAACCATCTCGATCGCCTTTCCGATTTGATTCAGCGGTATCGCTCTCAGGTTGATTATCTTGCTATCCGTCTTGAGGAATCCGAAGGGACAGATATTTTGCTCCGGGGCGATCGTCTCGAAACCTTGAGTGAGGGGCTGGCCCAGGGGGGACAAGTGCGGGCCTGTCATCGAGGCGGGTGGGGATTTGCCAGCTTCAACCAATTGGATCATTTAGAGCAACGCATTGGAGAAGCGATCGATGCCGCACGGATGGTGGGTCAAGAAGAAACCCTCTTAGCGCCCATTGAGATTGTCCAAGGCTCCTATACGACCCCCCTCACGGGTACGGATCCGCGCCAGATTCCCTTAGAACAAAAGAAAGCGCTCTGTGAACATTATGGTGAACTTTTACGATCGCATCAGGATTGTATTGCAACGGTCTCAGTACGTTACGGTGATTCTCGGCAACGTATTATTTTAGCCACCTCCGAAGGAACCCTGCTGGAGCAGGCCTGGGTAGATTTAGAAATGCGCTTTGCCGCCACAGCCCGCCAAGGGGAAACCGTACAAACCGGCCGGGAAACCATTGGTTCCCGCAAAGCTTATGAAGATTTATTGAATTTGGATCAGCAAGTCCTGGAGGCGGCCCGGCGGGCCGCTAATGCCCTTCATTTACCAGTAGTCAAAGGGGGCACCTACACCGTGGTTATTGACCCCATCCTTTCCGGACTCTTTGTCCATGAAGCCTTCGGACATCTTTCCGAGGCAGATATGGCCTACGAAAACCCCGATATTTTAGAAGTGATGACCCTGGGACGGCGCTTTGGCCCCGCCAACCTCAATATTTTTGATGGGGCTGCCCCCGTGAACCATCGGGGCAGTTATGCCTACGATGACGAAGGCACCCCCGCCAGCACCACCCAACTCATTCAAGACGGGGTCTTAGTCGGACGACTGCACTCCCGCGAAACCGCAGGTAAATTAGGGGAAGCGCCCACCGGTAATGCCCGCTGCTTGAACTATCACTATCCCCCCATTGTCCGCATGACCAATACCTGGATTGAACGGGGAGATACCCCCGTGGCAGATTTATTCGCCGATATTGAAGAGGGAGTCTACGCCTGCAATTGGTTGGGAGGCATGACCAATGGTGAAATGTTTACCTTTGGGGCTGGCGAAGCCTGGATGATTCGCAATGGCCAACTGGCGGAACCGGTGCGAGATGTAACCCTCTCGGGCAATGTCTTTAGTACCCTTGCAGACATTGAAGCGATCGGCAATGATTTCTTCTGGGATGAGTCCGGAGGCTGTGGCAAGGCTAACCAAGGGGGATTAGCCGTAGGCTGTGGGGGGCCAAGTCTACGGATTCGCAATGTTGTGGTGGGAGGAGATGTCGATTAACGG
>JBMTWK010000735.1:0-2061 GCA_049452395.1 Prochlorothrix sp.
GGTAACAGTTCAACGGGTTCAAGCTTCAAGATTAACCGTACCGTAAATTATGGCCGCTAGGGGCAAACCCCCCATGGTTGCCCTGGTTAAAGCCGTTTATGGGGTAGCCATTGCGATATAACAGATAGGCAATCTCCAAACCAGACAAAAATAATGCAAAACCCCCTGGGACGGCGCTGGATAACCAGCAGGCTACCGAGGCCATGGCTCCAAGACCACAGTCCCACGATCGTCCCCCAAACCGGCCCCAAAATCCCCCCTCCCCTCCCCCCATCCGTCCTCTGGACCCTAGCCCAACTCCGGCGATCGCTGCCCCATTGGGGCTGGGGACTCAGTGCCGCCCTCCTCAGCCCGATCGCCGCTGCCTCGGTCCTGCCGCGCCCCAGTTTGGCCCAGGACTCCATCGGCCCCGCCGGAGTGAACGCCGCCATTCTCCACCAACCGCCCTACAACCTCACCGGACGCAAAATCGCCATTGGTCAAGTCGAACTGGGACGACCGGGGTTATTTGGCTTTGATAAGGTGGACGATCGCAACCTTGCCCTACGGCCCTGGGGGCTATTTTTCCGGGATCAACCGGCCCGCAGCGCCAGCCCCAGCGATCCCCTGGATATCCCCGAAGTTGACGGCCACGCCCACAAAGTCGCCAGCGTCATGGTCAGCCGCGACAAAACCCTGCACGGAGTTGCCCCCAATGCCCGCCTTTACTCCGCCGCGATCGGCTCCCTCCAAACCAGCGGCCAGCCCCAGGAATGCCGCACCACCAACCACGTCGCCCTACAAAATGGCGGCGATGTCCGGGCCATTAACTTTAGCTTTGGCGAGTCCCTCGCACGGGATCCGCGCCCCAATGCCCAACTGGACGGCAACGCCCTGCTGACCCTCTGTGTAGACTGGTCGGCGCGGGTCCATGATGTTGTCTATGTGGTGGCGGGGAACCAGGGCGAAGGGGGCATTCCCATCCCCACGGATAACTACAACGGCATTAATGTGGCCTTTAGCACCCGCTGGCAGGGGGTTTTCCAGAAGTTGGACTTTGCCAATGTGGGGGGAGAGTTGGCCAGTGTGGCCGATCGCCAGGTGGGACGGGAGCGCAATTTGAACCAGCGGCGATCGATCGATCTGGCCGCACCGGGCAGCAAATTGGAATTGCTCACCCTCCAGGGAGAAGGCGCAGTCAGTAGTGGCACCAGCTTTGCCGCGCCCCACGTTACCGCAGCAGTGGCGGTGCTCCAGGAATATGGCGATCGGCAGTTAGCAGCCAAAACACCGGGCTGGACGATCGCCGCCCGTCGCCACGAAGTTACCAAAGCCGTTTTGCTCAACAGCGCCGATAAAATTAAGGATTCCGGGAGCGGCGAATTTTTGGCCATGGAGCGCACCCTGCGCAACCACCGCAACCGCACCTGGCTAGAGTCCCCGGCCTACTCGCGATCGGATCTGCCCCTCGATGCCACGATGGGAGCCGGTCACCTCAATGTTTGGCGGGCCTACCAACAGTTCAGCGCAGGGCCAGGACAGCCCGATCGCCCCGTGGAAGCGCGGGGTTGGGACTATAACCAGGTGGGCCTAGACTCCGCCACCCCCCCCTACCGCGACTACATCCTGGCCCAGCCCCTCCAAGCCGGAAGCCATGTCGCCCTCACCCTCAACTGGGATCGCTGGGTGGAGCTAGACGATCGCAACGGCAACGGCGAATACGACATCGGCGAAGAGTTCCGGAATTTGGGCTTAAATAACCTCGATTTGTTTCTCTTACCCCTAGAAGCCACGGATTCCACCGCCGCAGTCGCCGCCTCCGTCAGCAGCGTAGACAGTACCGAGCATATTTTTGCCACGGTGCCCCGATCGGGCCAGTACAAAATCCGCGTCCAATACCAAACCCAAACCCACCAGCCCACCCAACCCTACGCCCTTGCCTGGTGGACCCAACCCCAATAACATGCTGGGCAACTAAGGCGAACCCCTCATCCCCCAGCCCCTTCTCCCAGAGGGTAGAAGGGGAGCAAGAGATCTCAAAGTCCCTCGCCCCCGCTGGGAGAGGGATTTAGGGTGAGGGGC
>JBMTWK010000736.1:0-2055 GCA_049452395.1 Prochlorothrix sp.
CCCCCCGTGGTTGCCCTGGCTTTGGGCCGAAGAGGGGAGCCACGGGGGCACGACCCCTACCAAAATTCTTCTAAAGTGGGATGCACCCCAGGGGCACGACCCCTACCGAGATTGTTCTAAAGTGGGATGCACTTTTTTTCTGGTTCTGATGCTCTCTTTTCCAAGGGAAGGGGTAAGCCGATTCCCCAGGAGAATGGGATTGGGTGGAGTGGGCCGGAGCTAGACTTTTCGGGCTAAGATACGGTATAAAACTGACTAGCTTGAAGGCTAACGACAGATTTAGCAACCTTTGGGTTGTTATTGTCTGCTTAAAGTAATCGCAACTATTTAATGCAACTGAGTGCAACTTCTTAGCTTTTGCCAATTTTGCCAACCCTAACGCAAGGTGAGCCATGGACCTTTTTGGGTTAGTTTCCTCCCCTCACAGTACCCTAACCGATGGACACCTAACCTGTTCTTATGCCGAGTTAAAGCCTATTTTTGAGGCGTTGCAGACCTATTTGGCTCAGCAGGGGGTGCAGCCCCAGGAGCCGATTATTGTCGAGTGTGACAATAGTGTCCCCAGTGCGGTGGTGATTTTGGGGCTGCTGCACCAGGGTTATAGTTTTTTGCCCATTCCCCAGGGACAGCGATCGGGGCTGGACCAAGATCCCGCTGCTTTGGCTAAGGTGTTGCCCCAGTTCTGCCGTCATCTGGTGACCCCGCACTGGGGGGATGCCCAGGGACAGCCGATCGATCTGGTGCAGGTCGATCGGTACTTGAATTTGCAGCCTAATCCGACGGCACAGCTTGATCTAGAGTTGGCCGATCGGGGCGATCGCAAGCTCTATCTGCGCACCTCCGGCAGTACAGGCACGCCCAAGGTGGTGATGCATAGCCACGATCGCCTTGCGGCCAATGTTCAAGCCTGTGTGGAGCGGTTGCAGTTAACCTCGGACGATCGCATTGCCCTACCGGTGCCGTTATTCCACATGTACGGCTTGGGGGCGGGGTTTTTGCCGGGAATTAAGGCGGGAGCCTCGATCGATCTGCAACAGGGGGCCAATTTGCTGCGCTATTTGCAACGGGAGCAGAAATTTGACCCCAATGTCACGTTTTTGACCCCAATCTTCTGTGAAACCCTCCTCAAAGGTCGCCGCAGCGATCGGCCCTATCGCCTGACCGTGGCCGCAGGCGATCGGGTGCGGGAGGAAACCTTTACCCCCTACGAGTCCCGGTTTGGCTGCTTAGTCAAGCTCTACGGCAGTACGGAAATGGGTGCCCTCAGCGCCGCTAGTCCCGCCGATGCCCCCGCCGATCGCCTCCAAACCGTGGGCCAACCCATGCCCGATGTTGAGTTTTGCTTGCGGGAGACCGAGATCCTCACCGCTGACGATCGGGCTAAGGGCATAGGGGAGCTGTGGTGTCGGCGGAAAGCGGGTTTTGAGGGCTACTTAGATTGGCAGGGCCAGCCCCTGGATCTGGGTCAGTGGGATGGGGAAGGCTGGTTTCGCACCAAGGACTTAGGTCGCCTCTGGCCCGGTGGCGGGGTGGAAGTCCTAGGACGCTGTGACCACAGTGTTAACCGTGATGGTTTGCTGGTCTTCTTCGCCGATGTGGAGCGGGTTTTGACGGCCCTAGAGGCGGTGGAGTCGGCGGTGGTGGTCTCTAAGGGAGAAAGCCAACGGGGCAAAAATCTCACAGCCTACTGTGTGCCCGTGGCGGGGGTTACGGTCGATGGGGCAACCCTGCGTCAGCAGTGCTTCGATCGCCTGCCCAACCGAGCTGTTCCCGATCACATTGTTGTGATAAAAACTCTGCCATTATTAGCGAATGGCAAAGTCGATCGCCAAGCCCTAGTCCATCGGGTTGATTAAGCTTCAGATCCCCTTCGGAGATCCTTGGGGAGCGGCGATCGCACCGGGGCTGTACAAATCCGCTGGCGATGTTCAAAACCGGCAGCGCTCCAACCTCGACCTTAAGCCTTGACCATCCCCCCCTGGGCAAACTGTGTCCATCGGCGGCAGAACACCTCACCCATACCCTGAATTGCTGTGGGGGTTATGGGGAAAATTT
>JBMTWK010000737.1:0-2047 GCA_049452395.1 Prochlorothrix sp.
TGTGTAGGTGTAAGATGCAAACGCCCTGGTACCGCTGGCTCAATAGCAATGTCGTCATTCGTGTTCTCGAAACTGTTCAGGATCTGATTGTAATCTGTCTTTGTGTCGGCTTATTTAGCTTCATGGTTCTGCAATTGCGGGACATGTTTCTATCGCTCTTACATCCACTGGATTTCCAGCCTGTTACGTCAGATATCTTGTTTTTGTTAATCTTAGTGGAACTGTTCCGCCTACTGATTATCTATCTCCAGGAGCACCGAGTTTCGATCGGGGTGGCCGTCGAGGTTTCCATTGTTTCGGTGTTGCGCGAAATCATTGTGCGGGGCGTGTTGGAAACCCCCTGGGTTCACGTTGTGGCCACCTGTGTGTTTCTGCTGTCCCTTGGAGCTTTGTTAGTGGTGCGTGTTTGGTTGCCTCCCACCTTTGAAGGCATTGATCCAGAGCAGCGGACCTCGGAGCGCTACCGCAACCGAGCACGATCGGCCCAGCCCCCCAGCCCACAACCGGCGACCCTGGAGCGGGTTGGCCTAGAGCATTCCGCCCCCGCTGCCCCAGAGCCTGCCAAGGCTGCCGCTGCCCACTATGCTCCTTCTAGCCCCCCACCGATCGCCCTGGATTAAGCATCCCCATGGGGTCAAACTGCTGCTTCAATGCCCGCATTAGACCCGCAGCATTGCCCCCATAGCCCCACACCTCGATGCTGTCCTTGAGCGATCGGGGTGCTTCTAGCACCGTGACATAGCCTTGGGAGCGCTGACAGTGCTGCCGCAGTTGGATCAGTTGCTCCCCTTGCAGCTCACCCGCCCCACAGCGTACATAGCCCAGCCCACTCCCGGCTTGCACTTGCGCTACAGCCGTTTCTGGTAGGATTTCAGCCATTTTAATGAGGGTTGCGCCGACCTGGGTTGAAGGGACACCCACTTTCAGCAAAACGGTTGGGTCTGCGGGATCGATTAGGCTCCGTTGTAGTTGTGCCCAGAGATTCCCCTCAGCCTCTGGCCCAAAGTCCTGAACCGATAGCTCTAAACCCGTGGCTAGACGCGCTGTTTCCTGCATTTGCTCTTGGTTACTGCTGGGCAACGTCCCAAACCGCAGGATTAGGCCCAGATCGCCCGGTTGGTTGGCGAGATCTAAGGTGGAGAGCTGCGATCGGGAGACCAGATCGATCGCCACGGCGCTTAAGGTCGAGGCCAGAATGGTTTGGGCCAGTTGGGCCACCGTTGCCCCCGCCCCCCAAATGACTTGGGTTTGGAACTGCTCCGGGCGGGGATAGAGCCGCAAAGTCACTTGGGTGATAATGCCTAAACTGCCGTAGGAGCCGGTTAGCAGCTTCATCAGGTCGTAACCCGCTACATTTTTAACCACACGCCCCCCTGCCTTGGCTTTTTCCCCGTCCGATCGCACAAATTCCACCCCCAGCACCATATCCCGCACTCCCCCATAGCGCTGCCGCAGCGATCCCGACTCCCCCGTCGCCACCAGCCCCCCCAAGGTGCCGCTCCAGAGCGGATCCAAGGCCAAAAACTGCCCCTCTTCCCCCAGCCGCGCCTGGGCCATTGCCAAGGGCACTCCTGCCTCCGCTGTTAAGGTCAAGTCCCCCACCGCGTGATCAACCCACTGGGTTAACTGCGCTGTGCTGAGCAGAATTTTGGCCCCTTGGACAGGCTGGCCCCAGCCAATTTTGCTGCTGCTGCCGGTCACCAGGAGAGGCCAGCGGTTTTGGTGGGCGCAGTGGACGACGGCCTGGAGGGCTGCGGTGCTGGGGGGCGAGACAAGGCAGGTGGGGAGGCTGGCAACGGTGCCGGGATTGGCGGGATCGCTGGCAAGGGCGGCTTGGAAGCGCAGGCGATCGGCCTGGGGCAGTGCTTCCCAGGGGGTGACCGATGCGGCACCGACAAGGGCTTCCAGTTGGTTCGGGATTGTGGTTTGAAGAGTCATCGATGTGTTTAGGGGTGAGTCTGTCCAGTGAGGGGGGGAAGTGGGGGAGTTGCCCCAAGGGGATTGCTCCAAAGCGTGGGATGCTCCGGTGGCCGGGGCTAGGAGGGGC
>JBMTWK010000738.1:0-2041 GCA_049452395.1 Prochlorothrix sp.
GTCCGTAACGATCGCGGCCAAGCCATGCTGGATTTAGTCAAACCCCTGCTAGATCTACAATCTCCCCAAAGTCGCGGCGATCGGCGCACCTTTGTCCTCCAAACCCTCCTCCAAGAAGAGCAAGCCAAGGCCAAAAATAACGCCCAAACCGCCACAACTCCCCAAAAACCCCTCCCTCGTTGGGCTGGCAAGCTTCTAGCCTGGATTTTAACCCGCATTGGCCCCCAGGGGCTGGAATTCGCCCGCTATTCCATTGACTACCACACCCTGCGCAACTATCTCTATGTGCACCGCCATCGCGGCCCCGCAGGCATCGCCCAAATTCCCGACTATGCGCGGGCGATCGTCGCAGAATACGCCAACGATCCCAGTTTTGCCCAGTTCCTAGACGATAAATGCCGGTAGGGGTCGTGCCCCCGTGCCGACCCTCTTGGTGCAACAATCTTGGTGCAACAATCTTGGGGCCAAAACCGGGCAACCACGGGGGGTTTGCCCCTACGCTGATCTTGGGGCTAAAACCGGGCAACCACGGGGGGTTTGCCCCTACGCCCATCATCCCGTAACCCCAGTTCTCCTAGTCTGCAAGAGCATCGATCGCCGTCGGTTTGCCCTCGCGGTGAAAATCCTGCACCTGGTTCACCTGCAAGCTGGTATAGCCCACCCAAGCCCCCAGCCCCCCCGCGATCGCCATACTCCAAACCAAATACCGCCGCAGCCGTTGAATCCGCTGCCGCAACCGGGCAATCTCCATCGCCTGCTCAATTTGAATCCGATCGGAAATCACACCAGACAACGGCATAATCGCCGCATCCCCAGGACTGACCGCTTGGGTTTCCACCACGATCGAAGCCTTCACCGTCGTCGGCAAATTAGGGGGCTGAAACGTCGCCTGACTATAGAGCCAGTCCGTAATCAGAGATGGACAATTCTTGTGGAACCAATGGGTTGCTAGCTCCCGAAACACCGGCTTAGAGGTACGCCCCAACTGTTTCAAGGTGCGATTCAAAGGCCGCGATCGCACCCGCTCATTAATCACATAGGTCGAGCCAATATCGTAAAGACAGTCCAAAATCAGGCGAAGGGTCGCATCCTCCCGCCGTGCCATATTTTCCAGCAACAACAGGACATCGCGCCGACGCTCCGTGACCATCATTTCGTCTGGGGAGGGTCTCGCAGGGGGCATGGGGTTTGTGTTCGACTCCAGAGCAGCGGTAACCTTAGCCCCTAGACTAGGGACAAGGGCATCAGATAGAAATTTGAGTTTGACGACATTGCTGTTTCTATTGTGCCTGTAAGACTCCCTCAATGTCACCTGTTCTATCCCCCCCCAGCTTTCCCCTGCCCTCGGCTGTTATTTGCAGCCTCGCCTCGCCTCCTACCCTTGGCTGTGTCTGCCATGGCCTTAGGATACACTGGGGAAAACCGCTCTGAGGGTTGACGCTATGCCCCCTGTAACCCCAATTCCCAGCCCGATCGGGGTAACCCCAGCCCCCACGACCACAGCCTCAACCGTAGACCCCAGCCCTCCCCAGCGCCTTACCCTAGCGGAGTATCTCACCCACTGCGGTGGGACCGACAGTTCCTATGAATTAGTGCAAGGAGTTTTAGTGCCGATGACCCTGGGGACTGGATTGCATGGCGAGATTGCCGATTTTTTGACGATGCAGTTTCGGGCCGAGATTGGCCGATCGGGGCAACCCTGGGTGGCGCGGCAGATGGTGATTGGGGTGCAGTCGCCACGGGGGTATCGGTGGGATACGTGCCGGATTCCGGATGTGGTGGTGTTGCCACAGGAGCAGTGGCGGGAGCTAAGGGGACGGGAGGCGGTGATTACGGCGGGGCAGGCTCCTCCGCTGTTGGTGGTGGAGGTGGTGAGTGAATCTACAAAAATAACGGATTATCGCCATAAACAGGCAGAATACAGTGTTTTAGAGATTCCTGAGTACTGGATCGTCGATCCCCTGGAGGAAAAGGTGACGGTGTTGGAATTAGTGGAGGGCTTGTATGATGCTGAGGGGTTTGTGGCGGATGAAAGCATCAA
>JBMTWK010000739.1:0-2029 GCA_049452395.1 Prochlorothrix sp.
GGCAAGCAGCCCCCCTGCCCCCGGTTCCTTCGGCACCGCCTGCCCCCAAGGCACCCCCCCAGCCCCCCGCCCAGAATCCCCCAGCCCAGAATCCCCCTAGCGCCCACCCCGGAACCAACACCCCCCCAAGCCAAGGTCTTGGCACGCCCAGCCAGCCCCATCATTCCGGCAACTCCGGCAACTCCGCCAACTCCGGCAACCCCAGCAGTAAGCCCAGTGCAGAACCCACCATCCCGGAAGACTCCTTCTGGTTCGATCCGGAGCAACTGAATCAACTGGTGCCCATTAACTCCCTGGAAGCCCTCAATGCCCATCTCCAGGCGAACCAGAATCACCCCACGGAAACCACATTCCCCAATTCGGCCCAAAACGGCTCTAAATCTTCCCAAACTCCGTTTCCCCCCAGTTCCTCCCCAATTCCCCCTAATCTCCCCAATCTCCCCAATGGCCATAAAGCCTATGGCGAGGAGCCGATCGTCCCAGATTCGATCGTCTCAGACCCGATCGCTCAAGATCCGATCGTCCCAGATTCAATCGTCCCAGCTCCGATCGACCACACCGATGAGATCCCATTCCTCAATCTCCAGGACTTAGCCAGCCTCGGCGATCCCCCCCCAGCGGTGCAGCAGCCCACCGCAAAGTCCCCACAGGCACCCGCCCCAGCCCCAGCAGCCCCCAAAGTCAGCCAAAATGGCCAAAAACAGGCTCCTGTAGCCCAATCGGCTATCAAAGCGGCCCAACCGGTCAGCAAGCCCGCTGAGGACGAGGATGCAGGCGAAGTCACCCTACCGCCCCCCCCGCCCCCCAACACCGTCGCCGGAATTGAAGCCCGGATTGCCCACCTACGCAAAGTCCAAGCGCCCATTAAAGCGCTAGCCGGAGCTTATCTCGATCTAGGCCGCTACTATCGTACTCGCATTGAACAGGGCAGCAGTGAGGCAGACGTGCTCAAAGGGGCAGTCACAGCCTACGAGCAGGTGCTGGAATGGCTCTTTTTTAGCGAAATTTCCCCGGAAGAGCTGGGAAATGTGGCTTGGTGCGATATTTTGAATGATTTAGGGACGCTGTATTGGATGGCCGCCCGATCGGCCCCGTCGCGGGAAGAAGTGCAGGAGTACCTCAAGCAGGCAGTCCAGTCCTATAACTTGGGCCTGAAGAAAACCGATGAGGCCGAGCAACCCCGCTCCTATGCGATGTTGCAGAACAATTTAGGGACTGTATACAGTGATATGGCCCAACAGGGCAATACTCTGGAGAATTTGCGCAATGCGATCGTGGCCTACGAAGCCGCCCTCCGCCATCGCCGCGCCGACACCGACCCCCTTAAATTTGCCGCAACCCAGAATAACCTAGGCACAGCCTACTGGCACTTGGCCCAGTACGAGGAACCCGTCCACAATCTGCAACAGGCGATCGAAGCCTACGGCCATGCCCTGCGCTACTACCAGCCCCAGCAAGAACCCAGCAGCTATGCCATGATCCAGAACAATTTAGGCACAGCCTACTGGAATTTGGCCCAACAGATGCAACAATCCAGCAAACCCATCCTCGGCTCTGAAAATCTGAGCTGCAAAGACTGGTTACTGCTGGCGGTGGATGCCTACCGCTCCGCCCTCCACTATCGCACCCTAGAAACCGCTCCAGCGGGCTATGCCGCCACCCAAAACAACTTGGGCACCGCCTACTGGCACTTGGCCAACCTTTGCGATGACTCCGACCCCAACCATGGGCAATACATGAAGCTCAGCATCCAAGCCTACGAAGCGGCCCTCGAAGCAGCGGATCAGGTCACCTACCGAGACCAAGGCTCCATTTTGAGCTTCGATCGCTATGCAACCCACAATAATCTCGGTATGGTTTACTACCACGTCGCCCTACAGGCCAGCCGATCGAATAGCGGCGAGACTGTAACCGGCAACGCTGTGGAGGAAAATCTGCTGACAGCACTGCAACACCAAGTTCAGGCCGTTCAGGGGTGGCAGTCCCAGCCGGAGTTTTATGCGGCGGCGATCGCCCAAGTGGTGCAAAC
>JBMTWK010000740.1:0-2028 GCA_049452395.1 Prochlorothrix sp.
CCGATCGAAGGGCTGAAACCCTACTAACTTCGTAGACCCCTGAATAGTTACATTTGAATCTGGATTCCGTCACCCAAAGCTTCTCCTTCCTCTTTGATCACCTAGAAACACCCAATTCTGGTCTTTGTGAAGGTCCAGGGACAACAATTTGTCCCGATCGGGTCACCTTCCCCAATGCAACCGCTAGTCAAACCGTGGTGCTTGGCGGCATTGCCTACAATCTAACCCTGACTGGCTTTCTCAAAAATGGGTACGCCACCAGCAGCTTTTGGACGGAGGAGGGACAGGCCAACTCAGCGGACCTCTATGCCCGTTTGACCGCAGTGCCGGAGCCGCTAACCGTGTTGGGAACAGCGGTTGCCCTGGGCGTAGGGACTGCTCTCCGTCGTCGCCACACAGCTACCCAATAGTTGTTGGTCTTGCCTGAGTGCTTGGGCAGTACTTGGTCGATCGGCGAGGCCCGTATCTGGGGTTTTGGGCAGGGGACTCAGAGCACATCGTTAGTGCTGGGGTGAAAGCGGGTGCTGGAGTGGAAGCGGGACCGTGGGGCTAGGCTTAGCAGGGATCCTGCGATCGGGCTTGTTTGCGAGCCTGCCAGCCCATGTACCCCAACAGGGCCGTTGCCCCCGCTGCATAGGCATAGCCACTGGGCACCCCAGAAAAGGCGATCGCCAAACTGCCCACCCACAGCGTTAAGCAATAGATAAACAGCACTGTTGCCCGGTGGGACAGCCCCGCCTTGAGCAGACGATGGTGCAGGTGGCGGTTATCGGCGGTAAAGGGAGATTTACCGTGGCGCAGGCGATCGAAAATCACCGCCGACATATCCAACAGGGGTACCGCCAGAATTAAATAGGGCAGCAGCACCGCCACCGTGGTCACGCTCTTGACCAAACCAACCACCCCCACCCCCGCCAGGGTAAAGCCCAAATAATAGGCTCCGCCATCCCCCATAAAGATCTGGGCCGGGTTGAAGTTGTAGCGCAAAAAGCCCAGGGTTCCCCCCGCCAGCGCCGCCGCAATCAAAGCCGCCGCCGGTTGGTCCATGGACAGGCTCACCATCAACATCACCACCGCCGCAATTCCCGACACCCCCGACGCGAGGCCATCCAACCCATCAATCCAGTTAATGGCATTGGCCATGCCCACCAGCCACAGCAGCGTTAACCCCAAGCTCAACCACACCGGCAGGGACACCAAACCTACAAAGGGAATGGTCAAAAACTCAATTTGTACCCCCACATGCCACGCCGCCATCGCCACCAGGGTTTGGGCAAAAAGGCGCATAAAGGGGGAGAGATTAAAGAAATCGTCGGCTAAACCGATGAGGAAGAAAGCCAAGCCCCCAATGGTCACGCCCCAAATTTCGTATTCCTTATCCATGGGGAGCCAGCCAAACCCGCCAGTCCACCACACCACTAACAGCGCAACCAAGTTCCCCACAAAAATCGACACGCCCCCAAAGCGGACCATGGGAGCCTTATGCATTTTGCGGGCGTTGGGGAGATCGACGCGACCACTTTTGAGGCCCAAGCGACGGACCAGGGGAGTCGTGGCCAGGACAACAAGGGCTGAGAGGCCAAAGGCAATGAAGTGATAGATCTGGAAGGTTTCGAGGGTCATGGGTTGGGGTTCAGGGGAATTTGAGGATCAGTCAGGGAGGGGGGAGGGGATCATCTCCTTTTACCATGGGTTGTGGGAGGTGACTATGGGTTCAGCCTCTTACTGGGGCTAATTTTTCGGGCTGAATTGTTTTCGGGCTTGGAGGGGGGCTAGGGGCGGGGTGCGGTTCCCGTTAGAAAAGTCTACAGCGCTGGATGGGGCAGATGGGGGGGCCAGACAAAAAGGGGCAATGGCTGCCTAACGCTCTGCTCCTGGAGTGGATGCCCTACAGATAGTTGCGGGGATCGACGGGTTCACCATTCTCGCGCACTTCAAAGTGCAGGTGGGGGCCGGTGGAGAGGCCCGTGGAGCCAACCCAGGCCACAATTTGCCCCGCTTGGACTTGATCGCCTTCGTTGACATTTA
>JBMTWK010000741.1:0-2027 GCA_049452395.1 Prochlorothrix sp.
TTCAGTCGCTACCCTCCTATGTATTCCTGGCAAGATATTCCCCAGATGAGTGTTGAGGAGCTGGCCCAACGGCTCCAAGAAACCCCGGCTGATGCCCCCGATGCGCCTCAGTTGGTGGATGTGCGGGAGCGGGGAGAGGCGGCGATCGTCAGCCTGCCCGGTTTCAAACTCCTGCCCCTGAGCGAGTCCCAGCAGTGGACCGGCAATATTCACGCCCATTTGGATCCCGAAAAAGAGACGATCGTCCTTTGTCACCACGGCGGTCGATCGGCCCAAATGTGTCAATGGCTGCTGTCCCAGGGCTTTACCCAGGTCAAAAACGTGTCCGGGGGCATCGATGCCTATGCGATCGTCGTTGATCCCGCTTTACCCCGCTATTAGCGCAAATCCTCTCAAAAGATTTGGTATCATGCCAGCAGCCTGCCCCCCCTACGGTGTATCCTGCATTGCCGGTTCCTCTTTTGAGCGCCTTTAACTTTGCCGATTTGCCCCTCACCTGGTCCGCTGCCCTTGCGCGGATGGCGGCGATTTTGGGGTTGATCTTGATCAATGGTTTTTTTGTTACGGCGGAGTTTGCCATTGTCTCGGTGCGGCGATCGCGCATTCGTCAGTTGGCGATCGCCGGAGACGACCCCGCCCGCATTGTCCAGCGCCTCCAGCGCAGCCTCGATCGGCTGTTGTCTACAACGCAATTGGGCATCACCCTGGCCAGCCTTGCCCTGGGTTGGATCGGCGAAGGCACCCTCGCCTATATTTTGGCGGGCCTCTTTGATCGGCTCCCCCTCGACTCCCAACTGCGCCTCACCCTCTCCCACTCCGTCGCCATTCCCCTCGCCTTTTGCCTGCTGGCCTACCTGCAAATTGTCCTGGGGGAACTCTGCCCCAAGGCCGTGGCCCTGCTCTACCCGGAACAGTTGGCCCGTCTGCTGGGCAAGCCGAGCGTAGTCATTGCCCAAATCTTCAACCCCTTTATTTGGATCCTCAACCAATCCACCCATTTACTCCTCAGCCTCTTTGGCCTTAGCTACAGCGGCCAAAACTGGTATAACCAAGTCACGCCGGAGGAGCTGCAACTGATTATCAGCACGGCCAGTGAGTCGATCGGCTTAGAAGAAGAAGAACGGCAGCTCTTACAGAATATTTTTGAGTTTGGGGATGTGACGGTGGGGGAGGTGATGGTGCCCCGCACCCAGGTGGTGGGCATTTCCCAGGATGCGACCTTGGCGGATGTGCTCCAGGAAGTGGCGGAGTCGGGCCACTCCCGCTATCCCGTCATTGGCGAGTCCCTGGATGATATTCGCGGCATTTTGCAGTTCAAAGAATTGGCGGAACCCTGGGCCGCAGGGGCAGCACCGGAGACGATCGCCCTCAAGCCCTGGATTCGCCCCGCCCGTTTTGTGCCGGAATATACCCCCCTCAGTGAACTGTTGCCGGTGATGAAGCGATCGCGCCAGTCCATGGTGATTGTGGTGGATGAATTTGGCGGTACGGCGGGGCTAACGACCCTTAAGGATTTGGTTGAAGAAATTATCGGCTCTAGTTTGGATTCAGCCGCAGAACAAGCCTTGAAACTGCGCCGTTTAGATGCCCAAACCTTTATGGTTCAAGCCCAACTGGATTTAGAAGAAGTCAACCAAAAACTCAACTTGGATCTTCCCCTGTCGGAAGACTACAACACTCTGGGCGGTTTCCTGATTTCTCAACTGCAAAAAATTCCCCACGAAGGCGATCGCTATACCTATCAGCAAGTCGAATTCACTGTGGTTTCCACAGAAGGCCCCCGTTTGCATTATATCCAAGTTCATTTCCGCCAAGGGGAGGATGGATTAACGGCGGAGGAGTTAACCGCAGAGGGCGATCGATCGGCCCCTGCAACCTTCTATGAACCCCCCACTTTGCCGGTTATTCCTGAAGATGAGCCGAAAGCATAACAGGCTAGGGGGTGTGTCCCACTTTAGAAGAATCTCGGTAGGGGTCGTGCCCCCGTGGCTCCCCTCTTCGAGCAAAACCGGGGCAACCACGGGGGG
>JBMTWK010000742.1:0-2022 GCA_049452395.1 Prochlorothrix sp.
CCTAGTTAAACGAGCTACCTGCAAAGGGCTATATCGGTCTACAGTATCGGTCTACAGTACAGGGTTACAGCTCTGTATTTTGATGTTACTGCATTGGATCGGTGTTTATGGCAGCGGTGACAAGGGCGGGTGATTTTAGGCTGTTTTTGGGCTATTGCTAGGCTCCAATCCCTCAGCCACGATCGGGCACGTAATCCCCACCCCCCATCAACCCAACCCTTGTTCACTGTACCTTCAGATCCTTGAGATCATCGTTACGGACTTTCCAGGCCAGGGCCAGAATTTGATACCAGCGGCGTTGGAGCTGCTTGGGCGTACACTTGAGGCGCTGGGCAATGTCTTGGTCCGACAGGAGGGTTGTGCCCTGGGTGTCGCTGACCTGGGCTTGCTTGAGGCGGAGAATATCCTGTTGGGCGTTGTCCAACTGGGCGAGGAAGTTTTGCCACTGGCGGGGGGAGAGGCCCAGGTTTTGGCTTAAGTCAGCCCCTAGCCAATGGTGAACCAGTTCCCACTGATGCATCCGAGAGAACTTCTCGACGTGGTACTTAAAGCGCTGCTGTAAATAGTCGCGCTGGCGGGCCGTCAGACCCAGGATTTCGTCGATTTCCGGGGCCGGTAAGTCTCTGAGGCGCAAAGTGAGGTAGTCTACACAGTCGCCATGGCCTTGGGCTTCTAAATACTTCACCAACTCCGAGAGCACCCGATCGCGCAGAACAGCTTCCGCTGGATCCATGGCATCGGCCACCATCTGCTCGCGCACCTGCTTGGACAGGGGGGAGCGGTTGAAAGACTCAGCCTCTTCCCGCTTGGGGGACTCCATGGCCGACTCAATGTCGAGGAGGGTTTCTTGGGGTTGGCGACGGGCGAAGTTTTGGGCACGGAGGACAATAATTTGCTGGTTGGAGCGTCCCGGCAGATTAATGCGGCGCTTGGCGTATTGCTCCGTAAAGGCCATGTATTCGGCTAATTCCAAGCGAATCTTGGGGCAGTAGTCCTCAGGAAGGTTATTTTCGCGGCGGAAGACCTTGAGGACTTCAATGTAGAAGCTTTGGAGAAAGTCTTCAATGAGGGCGTGGCGGCCTTGGAAGCCGAGTTGGGCTTTGAGGGGGGCGACGTGGCGATAGACGATCGTGCTGAGGGTGCTGTGCAGCTCAACGCGGCCCCGGCGGGAACCGAGCTTGTAGTAGCCCAGGCACTTCTTGAGCCGGTGTCTGCCTAACGTAAGCTTCCAGTTGGCAATCTCGCCAGAATTTTGAATGCGGTTACTCTTGTTGCAAATGCGGGTGACTTCTTCGGCAATGCACTCGGAAACCGCTTTGCTGCTGGTGGTGGGTTTTTGGGTTTCCGTTTCGAGTTCTTGCCGGAGTAAATTGGCAAGGGCTGTAATATCCTCTAGGAAAGCCAAGGAAGGGATGAGGCCGTCTGGGTTGTGGGTCTCTGCACTGTCCATGGCTAGGTTAGCGTCTGGCACTGCAAAGCTCATTTCGGGCTGAGACTCCGAGCTTTCCGTCACTGAAGTCGAACTAGCGCCGTTTACGACCAATTCCGGTGAATTGAGGGCTGAAGTGGGATCTGGGGTAGGGGTAGAGGGGGGGACGGCTGCGAGGGAAGCGCGGGGGGAGGTTGAGGTGGATGCAGCAGAGTTTGTCGTCATGGTTCCTATCTCAGGTGATGCACACAGGAGCAATACAGACTTGGGGCCAAGGCCGGGATGGGGCCGACACTATCCAAGGTGCGTGTCTCACTGGGTTGACAGAGGGAGGGTCCACAGAAAGTCCAAGGAGGCCAGATGTAGACCAGTGCAGTAGCACCGGGGGCTTGACCGTTGGGTAACCTGGGTTGGCTTCCTGTTCCAGTGCTGTCCTGACTGTAAGCTGGACTTAGGAGAACTGGGACGGGAGGTGTGGCACTTCTGGGAGGTCACTGCTGATTGATGTCGCCCCTGTTGCGCCCTGTGGCAAAAGACCCTGAGGGTAGGTGGGTTGACGATCGGGCTGAGATGAAGCTTAGAAATAGGCTGCA
>JBMTWK010000743.1:0-2014 GCA_049452395.1 Prochlorothrix sp.
TACAAAAATTCTGTCACATCCCCCTTATGCCCACACCGACACCTTTAATTTCCCCCCAAGCCCTCGCCGATCGGCTCCAGCAAGACCCCGACAGCCTTGCCCTCTTTGACTGCCGCTTTAACCTCGCCGAACCCCAACAAGGCCAAACGCAATACCAGGCCGGTCACCTCCCCCAAGCCTATTACCTCGACCTCAACCAAGATCTCGCCAGCCCCGTGCAGCGCTATGGGGGGCGGCATCCCCTCCCAGACTTGGATCAGTTGGCAGAAACCCTAGCCCGTTGCGGGGTGCGCTGGGGCGAAACTTGGGTGGTGGCCTACGATGCTTCGCGGTTTGCCTTTGGGTCGCGGCTGTGGTGGTTGCTGCGCTATATGGGCCACGATTGGGTGCTGCTGCTGGATGGGGGCATCCAAGGCTGGGAAGCAGCGGGCCTAGCGCTCACGACGGAGGTTCCCCCAGCGCGATCGGGATTATTTACCTACCAAGTGCGGCCCGAAATGGCCGTGGACGTGGCCGCAGTCCAAGCCCGCAAAGATCAGCCCGGAGTGGTGGTGGTGGACTCGCGGGAGGCGGGGCGCTATCGGGGGGAATATGAACCGATCGATCCCGTCGCCGGTTGCATTCCAGGGGCGATTAACCGGGTCTGGCAAGAGGTCACCACAGAGACTGGCGCAGCCCAGCCGATCGACTGGCACCAGCAACAATGGGCCGAGGTGCAGGATGCCCAGGAGGTTATGGTCTACTGCGGCTCTGGGGTGACAGCCTGTGTCAACCTCTTCTCCATGGCGCTAGCGGGGTTAAACACGGGCAAGCTCTATGTCGGCAGTTGGAGCGATTGGTGTGCGTCGGTGTTGAATGCACCGCCCAAAGGCTTTGAGAGGGAGGCAAAAAAATAGGGGTGGATTTGACCTGCATCAGCAGAATCCCATCCCCCCACGGCATGACTTGCATTTCCTGAGTTCTATTGTGCGATCGCCGCCCCCCAATCACCATAGGATTCTGTGGGACGATCGCGGCCCCTCGGACTCCTTTTGGGTGAGGCAATCCCTAGCCTTGTGGGAAAGTGTCGGTTTAAATTGGATACGGCAGAACGCCCCCTCCCCCGATTCCCCCCCCATCCTCAACCGTGCCCCCATGACTACCTTTGACTGGACCGCAGCGCGAGACTTTGCCAATGCCCTCGTCCAAACCCACACCGGCAAGTACTTAACTGATCTGGAAATTAAGGTGCTTCAGGGATCCTGGGAAAACCAAACCTACGAGGCCATGGCGGAGCAGTACGCCTATGGGGCCGGGTATCTGAATCGGGATGTGGGCAATGCGCTCTGGAAAAAGCTGTCCGGTGCCCTAGGCGAAAAGGTGAGTAAAACCAACTTTCGGGAAGCGCTGCGGCGGGGTTGGAGTCAGGCCCAAGCCCAGCATCAAGCCCAAGATCCAGCCCAAGATCCAGCCCAAACCCCAGCCCAAACCCAGCCCCCAGCCCCCAGCCTGAACTCATCCCCCGCGATCGCCCCCGCTCATAGCCCCACCGCCCCGATCGCCCCCGCCAGCCCTTCCCCCCTCAGCGATACCCCCTTCGTCGAAGGGCCAGTCGCCCCCCAATCCCCCTTTTACCTACCCCGATCGGGCGCTGAAGACCTGGGCCTGCGCTCCCTACTCAAACCCGGTGCCCTCGTCCGCGTCCGAGCACCCAGCCTCATGGGCAAAACCTCCTTTTTGTATTACCTCCTCCATGGGGTCCAACAGCAGGGCTACCCAACGGTGTACCTAGACATGGGCAGCATCGATCGGGCCACCCTGACGGATTTATCCAAACTGCTCCGCTGGCTCTGTGCCATGGCCAGCCGCCAACTGAAGGTCGCCAACCGCCTTGAAGATCTGTGGGATGAGGAGATTTTTGGCAGTAATGATAATTGCACCGCCTATTTTGAAGAATATCTCCTTCCGGAGCTGCCCCAGCCCTTAGTTTTGGGGCTAGATAATGTCGATCGGCTCTTCCCCCAAGGGGAAATCG
>JBMTWK010000744.1:0-2011 GCA_049452395.1 Prochlorothrix sp.
AGTTTGTGGGGGAAACCCTGGGGAAAGCGGAACAGCAGTATTTTCAAAATCACCTGGGTTTACGGGGGCAACCCCTGAACCAATCCAGTCTCGGTAAAGCCTGGGAAGCCCAAACGGGACGATCGCCCCAGGACATTGACCCTTTACTGAACTTGCCTCAACGCTGTAGTGACGCTGATTTGCTGCAATGGTTAAAAAAAGTGCTCGCGCTGCACCAGAGCCTAAGACATCGTCAGTAAAACCTTTAAGGTGCCCCGCTGTTGGGCATGGGCAAAGGCTTCCAGCGCTTGTCCTAAGGGATAACGTCCCTGAATCAAGGGCTGTACATCCACCAGACCTTTTTCCAACACCTGCAACGCCTTGGCAAAGGGACCACAACGAGATCCCACGAGGGTGATTTCATCCACCACTAGCGCCGACATATCTACGGTGAGCCGATCGGCATAGGTACTTTTCACCACAAGGATCCCTCGGGGCCGTAGGCTGCGCCGGGCAGTCTCAAAGCCGCTGGGGTTGCCGGTACAATCCACCGCAATATCAAAGTGTCGCTCTGGCAAGGCTTCCGGTAAGGCGGTATGGATACCCCGGGTCTGGAGCAGGGCTAACTTTTCTGGATGTCGCCCGATCGCCCACAACTGACAACCCGTTAGGGCCAGGGTTTGGGCCACCAGCAGTCCGAGTTTGCCATCCCCAATCACAACAACCCGCTGGGAGGGGGTAATGGTCAATTGTTCTTGAATTTCTAGGGCAGCGGCCACCGGCTCCGTAAAGGTTGCCACATCGGTACTGAGGCTTTCCGGGACGGCGTGTAGGTTCCGCTGGGGCAGAGTTAAATATTCTGCAAAAGCCCCATCCCGCTTAACAATGCCTAAAACGCTGCGAAATTGGCAATGGTTCGCCCGATCGCTGAGGCAATCTTCGCAGGTGCCACAGGACGCATTAATTTCTCCCACCACGCGCCGGCCCAGCCATTCCGTGGGGCCCTGATCCACCTCACCCACAAATTCGTGCCCTAATACCCCTTGGTAAGGGTAATAGCCCCGCAGCAATTCTAAGTCGGTGTTACAAATGCCTGCCTGTAACACCCGTACCCGCACTTCTCCTGGTGCTACGGTGGGCAGCGGCAGATCTTGCCGCAGTTGAAGTTTTTGATGTTCTAACCAAAGGGCTTGCATAGATCGACTGTTTTGGAGGGGTTCGACCTCACCATCATACTGATCCCCCGCCCATCACCGGAGATAGCGATCGATTTCGTGCTTTAAGGGATCTAGGGCGGTTTGAAGCTGCAGGCTGAACAGCAATCCTGAATCCACAAGCTGATTGGCCCGTTGATTGCTTCGATCGCCCCCAATGGCTAAGGCAAGCTCATCCGCTGTGCGGCCACTCCCTGCGAGTACTAAAACCGGACGTTGGGCCCGCACACTGTAGGAAACATCCTGCCAAGAAATCTTGCCACCATTCACCAAAAGGGTCAGGGACTTGTGACTCGCTAAGACATTGGCCACTTCAGCAATCCAGGGGGACTCATCTCCCCAGAGGTTACCGGGTACCAAAACAAAATGGGTATGGTGCGGTTCTAAGAGTGCAAAATCGGCAAAATTGGTGGGAGGACTTTGCTGGGGTAAACAGACCGTTCCCTGGGCCGCAACCCCTATCAGGGGAAAGCTGGAACCCGTTTGTTGACGACTTTTTCCCATCAGGCTCATAATGCCTGCATCCGTGCCCCCGTCAATGACGACCCCTTGATGGGCTTCGAGCAGGGGACAAATAACGTCGGTAAAAAAGACGAACAGCCGCTCTAAATACTCAGGAGTCATGCCACTGGCTCCCCCCACCAGCACCAGTACCGGACGTTGCGATCGGCTGTGGGGGGGAAAGCTCAAACTGGCTAAGGCGGATCTTAACTGGTCTCGCCGGCTGAATTTAATCGCCTGAGCAATGTGAGCATTTTTAAATTGGATTTGAAAGCTATCGCTCATCTGCTGCCTCCCTCCGATGGACGTAGCCCGAA
>JBMTWK010000745.1:0-2000 GCA_049452395.1 Prochlorothrix sp.
CCCTACCAAGCTTCTTCTACAGTGGGATGCACCCTGGATTTCTGTATGGGTTCATCTGCCCCGGTGAGATGGTCCTGACGATTTTGAGTGTGATGATTGTTAGAGTGTGAATCTGAGGGTTTTTAATCTGAAGGTTCTGAATCTGATGATTGTTGACGTTACCCGTAACCTTTGAGAGACGGACTGCTTTTCTATGACCGCTTCTGCTAATCCTGCGACTCAATATGAGGCCATTATTGGCCTGGAAACCCACTGCCAGCTTAATACTGCGACGAAGATTTTCTGTAGCTGCGCTACGACCTTTGATAGCCCTCCCAATACGAATGTTTGCCCGATCTGTATGGGGATGCCCGGTGTGCTGCCGGTGTTGAATCAGCGGGTGCTGGAATATGCTGTGAAGGCGGGCTGTGCCTTGAATGGCCAAATTGCAGGCTATAGCAAGTTCGATCGCAAGCAATATTTTTACCCCGATCTGCCGAAGAACTACCAAATTTCCCAGTATGACCTGCCGATCGTTGAGCATGGCTGGCTGGAAATTGAGCTGACGGACAAGAAGGGCAAGCCTTTTCTGGATGAGAACGGGAAGGCGAAGACCAAGCGCATTGGCATTACGCGGCTCCACATGGAGGAGGATGCGGGCAAGCTGGTCCATGCGGGCAGCGATCGCCTTGCGGGATCGACCCATTCCAAGGCGGATTACAACCGGGCGGGGGTGCCGCTGCTGGAGATTGTCTCGGAGCCGGATATTCGCACGGGGCAGGAGGCTTCGGAATATGCCCAGGAATTGCGGCGAATTGTGCGCTATTTGGGCATTAGCGACGGCAATATGCAGGAAGGGTCGCTGCGGTGTGATGTGAATGTGTCGGTGCGGCCTGTGGGGCAGCAGGAGTTTGGCACTAAGGTGGAGATCAAGAATATGAACTCCTTTAGTGCGATCGCGAAGGCGATCGAGTTTGAGATTGAGCGGCAGGTGGAGGCGCTGGAGAACGGCAGGCCGGAGGAAATTATGCAGGAAACGCGCCTGTGGGATGAATCCAGCCAACAAACGTTCAGTATGCGCAAAAAGGAGGGGTCTAGCGACTATCGCTATTTCCCGGAGCCGGATTTAACGCCGATCGAGGTGGCGACGGAACAACTGGAGCGGTGGCGCAGTGAGGTGCCTGAACTTCCGGCCCAGAAGCGGCACCGCTATGAGGATGAGTTGGGGCTGTCGGCCTACGATGCGCGGGTGTTGACCGATGATCAGGCGACGACGGCCTATTTTGAGGCGACGCTGGCGGCGGGGGCGGATGCAAAGCAGGCGGCAAACTGGATTATGGGGGATATTGCGGCCTATTTGAATAACAATAAGGATCTGTCGATCGAGACGCTGCCCCTCACGCCTGCGAGCCTTGCGGAGTTGGTGGCTTTGATTACGGATGGCACCATTAGCGGCAAGATTGCTAAGGATATTCTGCCGGAGTTGCTGGAGTCGGGGGGATCGCCCCAGGCGATCGTGGAGGCCAAGGGGCTGACCCAAATTTCTGATCCGGCGGCGATCGAGGCGATCGTCCAGGACGTAATTGCGGCGAACCCCGACAAGCTAGAGCAGTTCCGGGCCGGAAAAACCAAGCTTCAGGGCTTCTTTGTGGGCCAGATTATGCAAAAAACCGGCGGACGGGTCGATCCGAAGCTCACCAACCAAATCCTGACCCGTCAGCTTAACGGTGAGGGCTAGGGAGGCTCTGACTAGGGCGGGCTAACCAACAGGGTAGGGGTCAGGTTTCCTGACCCTCTTGGCTAGCCCCGGAGCCTGGGCGCGAAAACCACGCCTCTACCAAAATTTTGTCAACACTCTTGACTAGCCCCGGAGCCTGGGCGCGAAAACCACGCCTCTACCAAAATTTTGCCAATGTGAGATGCGATCGAGGTTGACCCGCTGGGGGCCAAGAATCGGGGCAACCACGGGGGGATTGCCCCTACCGGATTGGTTTGCTGGGGGTCAAAAACTGGGGCAACCA